>NZ_CAJQZK010000009.1:0-100194 GCF_907164655.1 Acidocella sp. C78 | reverse complement strand
GCACACCGGCCGAGACCGGGATCACCGCCGCACCGCCGTCAGCACCCGACGCAAGGCGGCAACCCCAACTCCATCATCAAACCGAACACACGTCCCGTCCGGCAGCACGATCTCGATCCGGCTCGCATCGCATCGCGTGGCTCGCCTCTGCGACATCGGATCAACGCTCGCGTCGTTCACCGAAGCTGACTTGCCTGCCGCCCGCGGCATCGACAGTGCCGCACTCGCCATTACCCGCACCGGAATGAATTCCGGTACCATCGGCACCGGCACCAACTCACCACGCCGAACCTGACCGCGCCACTTCCACAATTGCCCTCTCGAAATCGCGTGCCGCGCGCAACCAGCGCAAACACCGCACCCGGCGCCTCAGCCTCCGCCACAATCCGAAGCTTGTCCTCATCCCGTGCTGATTCCGGGCTCAATTCGCCCGGGATTCCCGAGATTAACTCGCCCGGGATTCCGGGAATTATTCGCCCACCTATTCCGAGATTAATTCGCCCACCTGTTCCGACTTTTATTCGCCCAGGCGGGCGGGGTTGGCCGGGTTGGCTTGAGGTCTCTGCTGGCTGGTTCAGGTTCCCTCCCTTTGGCTGATCGAGGGAGCGGATGAATGCCAGTGGAGCGGATTGCGATGCGCGATGTGCGCGAGATTGTCAGATTGAGGATGGCGGGGCTTTCGACCCGCCAGGTGGGGATCCGGGTCGGGGTTGCGGCATCGACGGTGCGCTTGACGCTGCGGCGACTGGAGGCGGCCGGGCTCGATGGGCCAGGGGCTCTGGCGCTGTCCGAAGCGGCATTGGAAAGGCGCTTGTTCGACGGCGCGGTGGGCAAGCGGCCGGGGCATCGACGTGTGGATGAGCCGGACTGGGGGCGTATCCGCCGCGAGTTGCAGCGCAAGCACGTGACGCTGTCGATCCTGTGGGACGAGTATATTGCCGAGCACCCGGATGGGTATCGCTACAGCCGGTTCTGCGAGCTCTACCGGAGCTGGGAAGCCCGGCTACCGGTGACGATGCGCCAGACCCACGCATCGGGCGAGAAGCTGTTCGTCGATTATGCCGGCGACACGGTGCCGGTGGTGATCGACCGGCTCACCGGCGAGACGCGTGCGGCCCAGATCTTCGTCGCCGTTCTCGGCGCATCGAGCTTCACCTATGCTGAGGCGACCTGGACCCAGACCCTGCCGGACTGGATCGAGGCGCATAATCGCACTCTGGCAGCAATTGGCGGCGTGCCGGCGCTGCTGGTGCCCGACAACGCCAGGGTCGCGATCATCCGCGCCTGCCTCTACGATCCACAGGTCAACCGGACCTACACCGATATGGCGCGCCATTACGGCACGGCCATTCTCCCGGCGCGGCCGCGGCGGCCGCGTGACAAGGCGAAGGTCGAGGTGGCGGTTTTGCTGGCGGAGCGGTGGCTGCTGGGCAAGCTGCGCAACCGGGCATTTTACGGCCTCGCCGAACTGAATGCCGCGATCGCTGAATTCTGCCGCTGGCTGAACGAGGAGCGGGTCGTCCGTCGCCTGGGGGCGACAAGACGGCATCTGCTGGAAACACTCGATCGTCCCGCGCTGAAGGAACTGCCGGCCGAACCCTATGTGCTGGCGCAATGGCGGCGCCGGCGGGTCGGCATCGATTATCACGTCGAGATCGAGAAGCATTTTTACTCCGTCCCCTACCGGCACGCCCGCGCCGAGGTCGAGGCCCGGTTCACCGTGCGCACGGTCGAGATCTTTCTCCGTGGCGAACGGATCGCCGTGCACGCACGCAGGCCGGGTAACGGCAAACACACGACGATCGCCGAGCACATGCCCTCGAGCCACCGGCGTTATGGCGACTGGACCATCGCACGGATCCATCAGGAAGCCGCACGGCTTGGTCCCTCGGTCGCGACACTCTGCACCCTGATCCTCGAACGCCGGCCTCATCCGGAGCAGGGGTTCCGCGCCTGCATCGGCATCCTTCGCCTGGCCCGCAGTGTTGGCGCCGACCGGCTCGATGCCGCGGCCGAGCGCGCGCTCACCATCGGCACCCTGACCTACGGCTCGGTCAAATCCATCCTCGATAACCGGCTGGAGCGAGCCGCCGGCACCGCCAGTCCCGATCCCACCCCGATCCGCCACCCCAACATCCGGGGCGGCGGATATTTCCACTGATGACAAGGAGAAGCCTCATGCTGAACCATCCGACCCTCGATCAGATCCACCAGCTCGGTCTTGCAGGCATGGCCCGCGCGTTCACCGAGCTGCACGCCAATCCCGAAACCCCCAGCCTCAGTCACGCCGAATGGCTCGGTCTTCTGCTCGACCGCGAGATCACCGTCCGACGTGACAAGCGGTTGAGCACAAGGCTGCGCCATGCCAGGCTGCGCCATGACGCTGCAATCGAGGATGTCGATTACCGGAGTGCCCGCGGCCTCGATCGGGCTCTGTTCCAGAAGCTGATCCAGGGTGAGTGGATCGACGCGCACGACAATCTCGTCCTGAGCGGGCCGACAGGGGTCGGAAAATCGTGGCTGGCCTGTGCCCTCGGTCACAAGGCATGTCGCGATGACAGGACCGTGCTCTATCAGCGCGCCCCCAAACTCTTCGCAGAACTCGCGGTCGCCCGCGCCGAAGGGCGTCACGGCCGGATGATCCGCACCCTCGGTGCCGTCAATCTACTGATCCTCGACGACTTCGGCCTTGCTCCACTCGACGCCGGCGCCCGTCACGACCTGCTCGAGATCGTCGAGGATCGCTACGGCCGCCGCGCCACCATCATCACCAGCCAGATCCCCCGGCGCATTGGCATGAGCTGATCGGCGATCCGACCTACGCCGACGCCATTCTCGACCGTCTGCTCCACAATGCCCACCGCATCGAACTCACCGGCGAAAGCCTGCGCAAGATCCGCAAGCAAACCCCAAAAACCGCTTGACCCAACGAGAACAGGAGAGCAACGAAATCAACAGCCACAGAGACCGCTACCCGGGCGAATAAATCTCGGAATCCCCGGGCGAATAAACGTCGGAATCGTGGGCGAATTAAAATCGGAATCCATGGGCGAATTCTCCGGAATCCGCACTCATCCCGCCAGCGGCGCCGGCGCTCTACCCCCGTGATAATCTCCATCCGCCCGCCGCCCCTTACCATGAATCAGCTCGTAGCAGCGCTCTTATGCACGCCTCCTTGCCGTACCGGCAGGCGGTTCACACCGGATGGATACCGCGATCAGGTGCGTTCGGCCAAACAGATCATCGATCCCGACCGGCAAACGCAGCCGAAAATAGTAGGTCAGACGCCGTCTCTCGACGTAAGAACACAACGCCATGATGGCTTCCCACAGGTGGCACAAACGTGTGTCACTTCAGCGGGACGACACTAGATAAACTCTAGTAAATTCAATGGGTTGTGAAGCTTGGCGTCCCGTAGGGGATTCGAACCCCTGTTATCGCCGTGAGAGGGCGACGTCCTAGGCCTCTAGACGAACGGGACCGCGCGAAGGCTGGGTAGCCGAGTGGGAAGGGCAGGTCAAGCGGGTGCAGCGTCGATCAGGATCAGACTGACCGTTGTGCGCCCATTCCATTGCTCAGCGCGGATGTGACCGGCGAGGTTCAACGGCTCCCCGCCCGGTCGGCTCAGCGCCGCCGCAAGGTCATTCTCTCCTGCGCGGAACAGGATTGTTTTCAGCCGCCCACCTGTCTCGCCCTCGACAATGGCCCGGATCGTCCCCTCGTTACGCCCGATCCTGTCGGAGCGGACAACGCGGGCCCGGGGAACCACGAAAACCGGTTCCTCATTGCCAGCGCCGAACGGCCCGACCCGGCCGATGGCCGCAGCAAGCGTCTCGTCGATCATGGCCACCGCAGCAGTACCCTCGATCGCCAGATCCGGGGCGTTGGGAAGCGTTGCTGCCGCAGCCAGTCGCTCGGCAAGGAAATCACGCAGGGCTTCAATACGTTCGGCTTCAAACGTGAACCCTGCGGCCATCGCATGGCCGCCCCCTTTGATCAGCAGCCCCGCCTCGCGCGCGGCAATGATCGCGCCGCCAAGATCGATCCCGGGCACCGATCGGCCCGATCCGACCGCCGTGCCCTCGGCGATCCCGGCCACCAGGGCCGGACGGTTGAAAGCCTCCTTGATCCGGCCGGCAACAATGCCAACGACGCCGGGATGCCATCGTTCGCCAGCGACCAGCGCGACAGAGGCGCCGGCAGCGAATTGCGCTTCGGCCTGAGCCATCGCCTCATCAAGCAGACCCGCTTCAACCGCCTGACGCTCACGATTGATCTCGTCGAGACGGCGCGCCAGTGCTGTGGCGGTCGCCAATTCCGGGGCAAGCAGCGTGCGCAGGCCCAGATCGGCTTCAGCGATACGGCCGGCGGCGTTGATGCGGGGACCGATTGCGAAGCCACAGGTCATCGTGCCGGGCGCTTCCTTTACCTGGGCAACATCCAGCAGTGCCGCGATACCCGGCCGCCCCCGCCGCGCCATGACCTTCAGCCCCTGGGCCACCAGCGCACGGTTAAGGCCGCTGAGCGGCATCACATCGCAGACGGTCGCGAGCGCGACCAGATCAAGCATCGAGATGAGGTCAAGTTCAGGACGCGTTGCAAAAAAGCCGCGCCGGCGCAGTTCGCGCTGCACTGCGACAAGGGTGAGAAAACTGATTGTCGCCGCACAAACATTGCCAAGGCCGGACTCATCATCGGCCCGGTTTGGATTCACGGTCGCGACGATGGCCGGCGGTGCCCCCTGGCTCTTGTGGTGATCGAGCACGATGGCGTCGGCCCGCCCCCGCAG
The DNA here is from genome assembly GCF_907164655.1 of Acidocella sp. C78. Classification (NCBI taxonomy): domain Bacteria; kingdom Pseudomonadati; phylum Pseudomonadota; class Alphaproteobacteria; order Acetobacterales; family Acidocellaceae; genus Acidocella; species Acidocella sp. C78. The sequence goes on along the minus strand of NZ_CAJQZK010000009.1, from coordinate 95,405 downwards.
CGCCGCAAGAGCATCATGCGCTGCCGTGCCGCAATCGACGCAGACGACCAGTTCAGCCCCCTGCGCCGCCAGAGCGAGCAAAGCCTGCGCGTTCGGCCCATAGCCCTCGCGTTGCCGGTCGGGGACGTAGTTGATGGTCCGGGCGCCGAGTTCACCAAGCCCCATTGCCATGAGCGCGCCCGAACAGGCACCATCGACGTCATAGTCGCCAAAAATCGCAACAGTCGCGCCACGCTGCACCGCATCGGCGATGCGCGCCGCCGCGACATCCATGTCGGTCAGCGCTGAGGGATCCGGCAGATAGGCGCGAAGGGTAGGATCGAGAAAATCGGCGGCGCGGTCGGGCATCACGCCGCGTCCGGCAAGCAGGCGTCCGACCACGTCGGGGACGCCGCAACGCTGGGCGATCGCCTGCGCGATGCGGTCCTCGGCGGGTCGCCAAAGCCAGCGCCGGCCAGCCAGACTATGCTCGACCCCGAAAGCCGGCGGGTTCTCGCTCAGACGTGCGTCCACGGCTTTGTCTGGAAGTTGTGATGCGCTTCGATATAGCGGACCGTACCGGATTTCGACCGCATCACGATCGAGTGCGTCACCGCACCCGCAGCGCTGCGGCGAACGCCGCGCAGCATCTGACCCGTCGTGACACCGGTTGCCGCGAACATCACGCTGCCGGATGCCATTTCGTGAACCTGATAGAGGCGCGAAGGGTCGGTGATGCCCATGCCCCTCGCCCGTTCGGTCTGCGTATCGTCCTCGAACATCAAGCGGCCCTGCATTTGCCCGCCGGTGCAGCGAAGCGCCGCCGCCGCAAGAACCCCTTCGGGAGCGCCGCCGGACCCGACATAAAGATCGATCCCTGTTTCGGGTTGGGCCACCGCGATCACGCCGGAAACGTCACCATCGCCGATCAGGGTGATGCGGGCGCCGGCTTCGCGGCAACGGGCGATGAGTTCCGCATGGCGCTCGCGCTCCAGCGTGCAGACCATGAGGTCGGAAATATCGCAACGTTTGGCGCGAGCGAGGTTGCGGAGATTTTCCTCGACCGGCGCATCCAGCGCCACGACCCCCTCCGGCAGTCCCGGCCCCACGGCGATCTTGTCCATATATATGTCGGGAGCGTGCAGGAATTTGCCCCGCTCGGCCAGAGCGATCACCGCGATCGCGTTCGGCGCGCCCTTGGCGGCGATCGTCGTGCCTTCCAGCGGATCGACGGCGATGTCCATTTCCGGTCCGCCGGCGCCGACGCGCTCGCCGATGTAAAGCATCGGCGCCTCGTCCATCTCGCCCTCGCCGATCACCACCAGCCCGTCGATCGCGACAGCGTTGAACGCCTGGCGCATCGCGCCGACGGCGGCGCCATCGGCGCTGTTCTTGTCGCCCCGACCGATCCAGGCCGAAGCCGCAAGTGCTGCGGCCTCGGTCACACGCACGAGTTCGAGGGCAAGGTTGCGGTCCGACTGGGCCGGGGTCTTGGCGTTATCCATCTACGCGGTCTCCTTGGGTCGAGCTTAGGTCAGGCTTGTTCGATGCGGATGAGCGCCGGCGGTTCCTGCACCGCCGGAAGTGCCGCGATCTGCACCAGCGCCGCCGCCATCGCGGCCTCGCCCGTCTCGTGGGTGATGATCACCACCGGCACCACATCGCCCGGGCTGCGGCCGCGCTGAAGCATTGTTTCGAGCGAAATGCCGTGGTCGCGCAGCACAGCAGTCACGTCGGCGATCACGCCTGGCTGGTCGAGCACCATCAACCGGAGGCAATAGGCCCCGCGATGCGCCGCCATCGGCACCGAGGCCGCGCTGCGCAGCGCATCCGGCGCCATGCCGAGCATCGGCGTCTGCCGGCCGCGCGCAAGGTCGATCAGGTCGGCGACCACGGCAGAGGCGGTGGGCCCCGCCCCGGCGCCGCGTCCCTGAAGCACGATATCGCCGACCGGCTCGCCGCTGATCACGACCGCGTTGTTCACGCCATCCACTTTCGCGAGCGCCGAATGCTCCGGCACCATCGCGGGATGCACCCGGGTTTCGATCCCCGCTTCGCTGGCGCGGGCGATGCCTAGCAGCTTGATCCGGTAGCCGAGTTCATCGGCGAACGCGATATCGACAGCGCTGATGCGGCGGATGCCCTCGACATGCACGGCACCGAAATCGACCTGGCGGCCAAAGGCGATGGCCGCGAGGATCGCCAGCTTGTGGGCGGTGTCCACGCCGTCGATATCGGCTGAGGGGTCGGCCTCGGCATAGCCTAGCGCCTGCGCCTCGGCGAGCACGTCGGCGAATTCCATTTTTTCGTCGCGCATACGCGTGAGCATGTAGTTGCAGGTACCATTGAAGATGCCGGACACGCTGGCGATGCGGTTGGCCCCAAGCCCCTCGCGCAGCGCCTTGATCACCGGAATACCCCCGGCCACCGCCGCTTCGAAGCGAATACCCGGGCCGCCACGGATCAGCCCGGCGAGTTCGCCGCCCGCCTGCGCGATCAGCGCCTTGTTTGCCGTCACCACCGGCTTGCCGGCGAGCAGAGCCGCCTCGACAAGATCGCGCGCAGCACCGGAAGCACCGCCGATCAGTTCGACGACAACATCCACCGCCGGATCAGATGCGAGCACCAGCGAATCCTCGACCCAGCGGATACCCTGAAGCGAAACCCCGCGATCCCGCGTCCGGTCACGGGCAGACACCGCCACCACCCGCACCGGCCGCCCGGCCCGCGCGGTGATGATGCCGGCATTCTCTTCCAACAGCCGTAAAACTCCGGCACCGACCGTCCCGAGTCCGGCGATCCCGACCGACAGCTCACCGCTCATGCCGAGACGCTTTCCTGCGGGTTCGGCGCATTGCCTGGCGCCATGAACGCACGGATATTGCGCACCGCCTGGCGGAGCCGGTGGGTATTTTCAACGAGCGCGATGCGGACATGGCCATCGCCATATTCGCCAAATCCGATCCCCGGCGCGACCGCGACCTTGGCGCGTTCGAGCAGGAGTTTCGCGAAATCAACCGACCCGAGATGCGCGTATCGCTCCGGAATCGGCGCCCAGGCGAACATCGATCCCGCCGGGCTTGGCACATCCCAGCCCGCCTGCGCGAGGCCCTTGATCAGCACGTCGCGCCGCTCGCGATAGAGCGTGCGCATCTGCTCGACGCAATCCTGCGGGCCGTTCAATGCCGCTGTCGCGGCCACCTGGATCGGCGTGAAGGCGCCGTAATCGAGATAGGATTTCATCCGCGCCAGCGCGGAAATCAGCCGCGGGTTGCCCGCGGCAAAGCCCATCCGCCAGCCGGGCATCGAATAGGTCTTCGACATCGAGGTGAATTCCACCGTGATGTCCTTCGCCCCCTCGACCTGCAACACCGAGGGCGGCGGCGCGCCTTCGAAATAGATCTCGGCATAGGCGAGATCGGACAGGATGAAGATCTCGTGCTTGCGGGCGAACGCCACGATTTCCTTATAAAAATCCAGCGTCGCCAGATATGCTGTTGGATTTGAAGGAAAATTCACGATCAGGGCAGTCGGTTTAGGCACTGAATGCCGCACCGCGCGGTCAAGCGCGCGCAGCATCTCGTCATCCGGCGTGGCCGGCACCGAGCGCACCGAGGCGCCGGCGATGATGAAGCCGAACTGATGGATCGGGTAGGACGGGTTGGGGACCAGGATCGTGTCGCCGGGGGAGGTGATCGCGTTGGCGAGATTGGCCAGCCCCTCCTTCGAGCCGAGTGTTGCGATCACCTCGGTCTCCGGGTTCAGCTTCACGCCGAAGCGGCGGTCGTAATAGGCGGCGAGCGCGCGTCGCAGGCCGGGAATGCCCTTGCTGGTCGAATAGCGATGGCTGCGCGGATCGGCGACGGTTTCCACCAGTTTCGCCACGATATGGGGCGGGGTCGCGCTGTCCGGATTGCCCATGCCGAGGTCGATGATGTCCTCGCGCCGGTTGCGCGCGGCCGCCTTGGCCTGATTGACCTCTGCGAAAACATACGGAGGCAGACGGCGAATTCGATGAAATTCCTCGGTCATGATCGGTCCTGGGCGTCCGGAGTGGTGGATGGGTCGCGGGGGTATAACACCTGTGCCGCGCCGCCGCGACCGCCTGCGAGCGCTTCGATCCGGATAGAAGCAGGCGGCACGCCCGCGGCTTCCAGCGCATTGGCGATGGCGGCCGCGCGCAGCAAAGCGAGGCGCAGGCTTCCTGGTGCATTTTCAGGCGCAAAACCCGCGGCGAGAACCGGATGGCCGGCACGCTGGGCTGCGAACCCGCGCAGCAGCGCAACCTGCCGCGATGACAGCACGGCCCTGCGCGGCGCGAACCCCAGGCGCAGCGATGGCACGGGCGGGATGGGCGGGGCCGGCTTCGGCGACGCCGGATGGTGGCCGCCCAGGCTGTTCTGACCGCGATTGGCCGCCTCGAGGCGGGTGCGGATCGCCGTTTGGGCTTGGGGCGAGAGCGAGACGGGGCGCGCCGGAACGGTCGCCAGATTGGGCCACGGGGATCGCAGGCCGGGTGCCGGCGGCGGCCCCGAACTGATCACCCCCCCCTCGTAGCGATGGAGCAGTGCTTCGGGGCTGTAGGCGGCGCAGCCCGAAAGGGCGAGACTGGACAGCGCCATGATGGCAAACGCGATACGGCGCGGGGTTTCGGGATCGGGCGGAATCTGGCTATAGGTCACTTCGGCTCCTCGCTTGCACTCTCGACCTTAGCGCCTGCATCCCGGAGCCGGAAGGAGCGTCAATGGCCGAACAGCAAAATCCGCGACCTGCAACGCCGAACATGTCCGATCCGGCGGACTATTCACGGGCAATGTCCGATATCGCGGCCAGATCGCAGCGAATCGTCGCCGAGTGGCTGGAACGCCAGCACGAGGTCGACGTTGCGATCGATCCACTCAACATCGGCAGCGCTTTCATGGAAATGATGGCCAAGCTGGTGGCCAATCCCTCGACACTGATCGATGCCCAGATCGGGTTCTGGCAGGACTACGTGACGCTGTGGCAGCATTCCACGCGCCGGATGATGGGGTTGGAGACGGCGCCTGTGGTGCCGCCCGACCCTCGCGACAAGCGATTCCAGCACGAGGAATGGAAAGAAAACGAGATTTTCGACTTCATCCGGCAGAGCTACCTGCTTTCGGCGCGGTTCGTGCAGGATGTGGTCCGGCGCGTCGACGGGCTCGATCCGAAAACCGCCCAGAAGGTCGATTTCTACGCGCGGCAGTTCGTCGATGCGATGAGCCCCTCGAACTTCGCCCTCACCAACCCGCAGGTCTTGCGCAAAACGATCGAAACTCGCGGAGAGAACCTGCTGCGGGGCCTGTCCAACCTGCTGCGCGACCTCGAGGCCGGACGCGGCCAGCTGCATATCCGCATGACCGATGCCGAAGCCTTCAGTGTCGGTGACAATATCGCGGTCACGCCGGGAAAGGTGATCTTCCGCAACGAGTTGATGGAGCTGATCCAGTACGCTCCGGCGACGCAGACCGTCCGGAAGACGCCGCTGGTGATCTTTCCGCCGTGGATCAACAAGTTCTACATCCTCGACCTACGCCCCAAGAACAGCTTCATCCGCTGGGCCGTCGAGCAGGGGCACACCGTCTTCGTCGCGAGCTGGGTGAACCCCGACGAGCGACTCGCGGAGAAGGATTTCGCCGATTACATGAAACTCGGCGTGTTCGCGGCGCTCGACGCGATCGAACAGGCCACCGGCGAGCGCCAGGTGAACGCGATCGGCTACTGCCTCGGCGGAACGTTGCTCGCCGCGACCCTCGCGGTAATGGCCCGTCGGCGCGACACGCGGATCAAAAGCGCGACCTTCCTCGTCACGCTGACGGATTTCGCCGATGTCGGCGAACTCGGGGTCTTCATCGATGAAGAGCAACTGGTCGCCCTTGAGGAGAAGATGAACCGGCGCGGCTATCTCGAAGGCTCGGCGATGGCCACCACCTTCAACATGCTGCGTTCGAATGATTTGATCTGGAGCTTCGTGGTCAACAACTACCTGCTCGGCAACGAGACCTTCCCCTTCGACCTGCTCTACTGGAATTCCGATTCCACCCGCATGCCGGCGGCCATGCACTCGTTCTATCTTCGAAACATGTACCAGAAGAACCTGCTGAGCCAGAAGGACGCCATCACGCTCGACGGCACGCAAGTCGATCTCCGGCGGATCAAGGTGCCGGTCTATTTCCTCTCCTGCCGCGAGGACCACATCGCCCCCTGGGCCAGCACCTATCGCGCAACCCAGCTGATGGCCGGGCCGAAGCGCTTCGTGCTCGCCGCTTCCGGCCATATCGCCGGCGTCATCAATCCACCGGACAGCGGCAAATACAACCATTTCGTCAACGCGACCCTGCCGGCGAGCGCCGAAGACTGGTTCGCCGGCGCAACCGAGGTGGCCGGCTCCTGGTGGCCGGACTGGCAGCGATGGCTCGCGCAGCAGGGGGATGACGAGGTTCAGGCCCGTACACCTGGCCGGGGCGGCCTGCCCGCACTCGCCGATGCGCCGGGCGAATACGTGAAAGTCCGATCTGCTTGAAACAACGCGATTCGGCCGGCGGCACCGCAATGGTGCTGCCCGCCAGCGAAGCCTTCGCTCCCGGCAGGGCCGGCGCGATCGCCCTGGTCGTCCGGCGGCTCGCGGCGGCTGCCGGCGCTTCGGTGATCGGCGCCGCCAGTGCTTGCCCGAGCTTTCCCGGCATTGCCTATCATCCGGTCCGCTTTCGCTCGCCGCTCGGCTACAATTCCGCCGTGCTGCGCCGGCTGCGACAACTGCGCCCGGCGAACATCGACATCCACCAGCAGCCCCGCCTCGCCCGGCTTGCCGCGCGCCTGCTGCCCGCCAGCCGCGTGATGCTGTTTCTGCACAACGAGCCGACGACGATGCGCGGCCTTACCACCGCAGGGGCGCGGGCACGCACGCTGCGCCGCCTGCACGCGGTGGTCTGCGTCTCGGATCATCTCCGCGCCCGCTACGCGACCGGGCTTGCCGACACCGCCCGCCTCGTCACCCTGTATAACCCGCTCACCCTTGCCGAATTGCCGCCTTCCCAGGGCGAGCGGCGGCGCGAAATCGTGTTCGCCGGCCGCATCGTCGAGGGCAAGGGCATCGCCGATTTCATCGCCGCCGCCGCCGCCGCCCTGCCGCACCTGCCCGGCTGGACTGCCCGCATCATCGGTGGCGACCGATTCGGGCCGGACAGTCCGGAAACCCCGTTCGTGCGCGAGATGCGGACCCGTGCCAGATCCGCCGGTATCGCCTGGGACGGCTATCTGCCGCATGAGGACGGTCTGGCGGCGATGGCCGGTGCCGCGATCGTCGCGGTGCCGAGCCGCTGGCCGGAACCCTTCGGCCTGACCGCGCTGGAGGCCATGGCGAGCGGCGCCGCACTGGTCGCGACCAAGGCGGGCGGCCTGCCGGAAGTGGTGGGCGAGGCCGGGCTGCTGGTGCCCGCCGGCGATGCCGCCGCGCTGGAAGCCGCCTTCCTGCGGCTGGCAGCGGACGAATCGGCCCGCGACCGCCTCGCCGAGGCTGGCCGCGCCCGCGCGAAACTGTTCGACACGTCCGTTATCGCCGCCCGGCTGCAACGGTTGCACGACGCGGAAACGCCGGTATGAGCGGGGCATGACGATGCAACGCGCCGCCTTCATCGCCGCCCTGATCCTGCCCCTTGGGCTGCTCTACGCCCGCGCCGGGGCGGAATTGGCAATGGCGACAGTGGATATCCTGTTCCTGGTCCACTCCGCCCGCAACGGCGACTGGCGGTGGGTACGGCAGCCCTGGTTCGTGTTCGGATGCCTCTGGTGGATCGCGGTGATGATCTGCTCCGCGCCGATCCCGGCCCTCGGCCTCGGGCCGGGCGGCTGGACATCCTTCACCCAGGCGCTGGTGCTGATCCGCCTGCTGGTTCTCGCCGCCGCCCTTGGCCATTGGGTGCTCGACACGGCGGCCGCGCGGACCCGGTTCTGGCTTGCCCTCGCCGCCTGCGAAGCCTGGATTCTGCTGCAAAGCTGGCAGCAGGAGATCGTCGGCGTGAACATCTTCGGCGATCACCGCTGGGGCGATGGCGCGCTCACCGGCCCGTTCTGGGCGCCGCGGGCCGGCCCGCCCTTCAGCCATCTGCTGTTTCTCACCGCCCTGCCCGTCATTGCGGCGCTTGTCGCGCGGCGGGGTGCCGCGCCGAAACTCGCCGCGGCGGTGATCGGCGTGATCGGCTTTGCGACGACGCTGATGATCGGTCAGCGGATGCCATTCGCGCTGGCGTTGCTGGGCCTCGCGGTTGCCGCGCTTGCCTTCCGGCCGATCCGTCTGCCGGCGATCGGCCTTGGTGTGCTGATCGTGCTCGCGATCCCGGCACTCAAACTCGTCTCGCCGCCCAGTTTCGACAAGCTCGTGCTGGAGACCGGACGGCAGGTCAGCCATTTCGCGAAAAGCCCGTATGGCGAGCTTTACACACGGGCGACGGTGATGATCGAGCACGCCCCCTGGCGCGGCTACGGCTTCAACGGGTTCAGGGATTTCTGCCCCGAGGCGCGGTTCGATCGCGGTCTCCCGGCGCTCGGCATCGGCCCGACCAGCCTGAAGCGCGGCGCCTGCAACATCCATCCGCACAATTTCTATCTCCAGGCCGCGCTCGACGCCGGGCTGGCCGGCCTTGTGCTGTTCGCCGCGATGAACGCCGCCTGGCTGCTGGCGCTCGGCCGTGGCATCATGCGTCGCCCGCTCGCGCTCGGCGCCTTCATCGGCGTGCTCACCTATGCCTGGCCGCTCGCCTCGACCGACAATTTCGCCGTCCTGCCGATGGCCGGCTGGCTCTTCCTCATGCTTGGCCTCGGCCTTGCCCTGCCGCGCTCTGGTCCGCCCGAGCCCGCCTGCCTATATCCCGAAGCAACGACACGACCCACTACGACAGGATCTTCCGCATGAGCGATCTCGTTCCCGTCACCGTCCTCACCGGCTTTCTCGGTGCCGGCAAGACCACCCTGCTCAACCGCATCCTCACCGAGGATCATGGCCGGAAATACGCGGTCGTGATCAACGAGTTCGGCGAGCGCGGGTGGACAACGACCTCGTCGTCGATACCGACGAGGAAGTCTTCGAGATGAACAACGGCTGCATCTGCTGCACCGTGCGCGGCGACCTGATCCGCATCATCGGCGGGCTGATGAAGCGCCGCAACCGCTTCGACGGCATCATCGTCGAGACCACCGGCCTCGCCAATCCCGCCCCCGTCGCACAGACCTTCTTCGTCGACGAGGACGTGAAGGCGAAGACAAGGCTCGATGCGATCGTCACGGTGGTCGACGCGAAGAACCTGCCCGCCCGCCTCGCCGACGCGCCAGAAGCCGAGGACCAGATCGCCTTCGCCGACGTCATCGTGCTCAACAAGCTCGACCTCGTCACCCCGGAGGAACTCGCCGATGTCGAGGCGCGGATCCGCACGATCAACCGCTTCGCGCAGATCCACCACACCACCCGCGCCGATGTGCCGGCCGACCGCCTGCTCGGAATCAACGCCTTCAGCCTCGACCGCGTGCTGCAATCGGTGCCGGATTTCCTTGAAGAGGATTCCCACACGCATGACGAGCACATGAGCAGCATCAGCCTCTCCGTGAAGAAGCCGCTCGACCCCGAGCTGTTCAACGCCTGGATCGGCGGCATCCTCGCCACCCAGGGCCAGGACATCCTGCGCACCAAGGGCATCCTCGCCTTTGCCGGCGAGGATCGCCGCTTCGCCTTCCAGGCCGTGCACATGATGGCGGATGGCGATTTCATCCGCCCCTGGAAGGACGACGAGGAGCGCGAAAGCCGCATCGTCTTCATCGGTCGCGATCTCAACCGCCCGATGCTGCGCCGTGGTTTCGAAAGCTGCATCGCCGAATGAGCGGCATGGTCACCGACGCGGACGAGATGCTCCGCGTGCGCGGCATGACGCACGATTGCGCCGAGTTCGTCACCGCCCTCGCCTTCGACCGTGCCGGCGGCACCCTCGCCGCCGGCCTTGGCGACGGGCGGATCGTGCTGCGCGGCGTTACCGGCGGCGATTTCGCCGAACACGCCTGCCATGACGGCGCGGTGCTCACCCTCGCGCCGGATTTCGACGAGCGCGGGTTCTGCTCCGGCGGCGATGACGGCACGCTGAAACGTCTTGACTCCGCAACGGGCGAGTGCACGGAACTCGCCAGCTTCGGCATGAAATGGGTGGAGCACGTTCTGACCGTGCCAGACCGCAAGGCGCCGCTGCGGGCGGTTGCGGTCGGCAAGACGATCCACCTGCTCGATGCCGCCGGCGCCACGCTCCGCACCCTCGCCCACCCCTCGACCGTCGCCGGCATGGCGCTCGATCCGAAACACCGCCGCCTCGCCGCCGCGCACTACAACGGCGCCTCGCTCTGGTTCGTCCGCTCCGAGAACGCGAAGCCGCAGGTCTTCGAGTGGAAGGGTAGTCATCTCGCCGTCGCCCTGCATCCCGATGTCGAGGCGATGGTCACCGCCATGCAGGAAAACGAGCTGCATGGCTGGAAACTGCCTGACGGCCAGCACATGCGGATGAGCGGCTACCCGACGAAACCCGAATCGCTCGACTTCACCCGCTCGGGCAAGTGGCTCGCGACCGCCGGCGCCGAGGCCATCGTGATCTGGCCGTTCTTCGGCGGCGGGCCAATGGGCAAGGCCCCGCTGGAGCTTGCTGCCGGCGAAACCGTGGTCCGCCGGGTCGCCTGCCATCCGCAGCACGAGGTCGTCGCCGCCGGTTTCGCCGATGGCTCGGTCGTCGTGGCCGATATCGGGCGCGAACGCATCCTGCCCGTCGCGGGCCCGGGGCGCGGCGCCGTTTCCGCCCTGGGCTGGAGCCCGAACGGCGCCCATCTCGCCTTCGGTACGGAATCCGGCTGTCTCGCCCTGATCGATTTCTCGCGAAAGGACTGACATGACCAGCACGCCCATCACCGGCGGCGCGCTCGCCATGCCCAAGCTCGGTCTTGGCACCTGGCGGATGAGCGGCCGCGACTGCACCGCCGCTGTCACCCGCGCGCTGTCACTCGGGTATCGTCATATCGACACCGCCGAGATGTACGGCAATGAAGAGGCCGTCGGCGCCGCCCTCGCCGAAAGCGGCATTGCGCGCGAGGAAATCTTCCTCACCACCAAGGTCTGGTACGAGAACCTCACGCCGGACGGGGTGCGCCGCGCCATCGAGGCGAGCCTCGCCAAGCTGCGCACCGACCATGTGAACCTCTTCCTGATCCACTGGCCCTCACCCTCGATGAACCTTGCGGCGGTCCTGGCCACCATGGCGCATCTGAAACATGAGGGTTTGGTTCGACATATCGGCGTGTCGAACTTCACCGTGGCGCTGATGCGCCAGGCCGTCGAGGCGATCGGCGCCGAGATCGCCTGCAACCAGGTGGAATATCACGTCCTGCTCGGGCAGAACGCGGTGCTCGACTATGCGCGGGCCCACGGCATCGCGGTCACCGCCTATTGCCCGCTCGCCCAGGGTCGGCTCGGCGACCATCCGGCGCTCGCTGCGGTCGCCGCGAAGCATGGCGCAACACCGGCGCAGATCGCCCTCAAATATCTGCTCGACCAGGATGGCGTCGCGGCCATCCCCAAAGCCGCGCGGGAAGAAACCCAGCGCGCCAATCTCGCCGCCCTCGCCATCACCCTCGACGACGAGGACCGCGCCGCCCTCGCCGCCCTGCCGAAAACCCAGCGTTTCGTCGACCCGGCCTTCGCACCGGAGTGGGACTAGGTTCTGTACCTATTGCCATGACTACGGAGCGTCTGATTCAAGTCTGTTTGGAGGACTTGGAACATGGCGGAACTTTTCTGGCTGAACGACACGCAATGGGCTGCGATCGAACCATTGCTGCCGAAGCTTGGCGGCAAGCCTCGGGTTGATGACCGCCGGGTGCTGAGCGGCATCCTGCATCGCTTTCGCGAGGGCTTGCGATGGCGAGCGCTTCCTGAGGCCTATGGGCCACGAACCACGGTGTTCAACCGGTTCAACCGCTGGAGCCAGCGTGGCCTCTGGCAGGAGATCTTTGCGGCCCTGGTCGCCTGCGCGTATCCGCCGCGCATCGCCATGGTGGACAGCACCTCGGTTCGGGCACATCGCGCGGCCGCGGGCGGTAAAGGGGGGCGCAAAGCCAGGCTATCGGCCGGTCGAGGGGTGGACGGACGACCAAGATCCACGCCGTCGCGGATGAGCAGGGACGCATCGCCGCACTCCTCCTGACGCCGGGACAGGCCTCCGACATCAGCGGCGCCAGGGCGCTTCTGCCCACAATACCGCCACCAGAAGAGCTGATCGCCGACAAAGCCTACGACGCCGATGACCTGCGCGCCTTCCTCACCCGCCAAGGCACCAGGCCCGTGATCTCGCCCATGCCCAACCGCCGCGCCATTCCGCCCTTCGACCCCGTCGCCTACAGAAAGCGCAATCTCATCGAACGCGCCTTCTGCAGGCTCAAGGACTGGCGCGCCATCGCCACACGCTACGACAAAACCGCACGAAATTTCCTCGCAGGTATCTGCCTCGTCCTCGCCGTCACATCTTGGATCAGTTGAGTCCAGAACCTAGAGCATCATCCGATCAGATGGAGTCATCTGATCGGATAAAGATGCTCTAACAAAAAACCGGCCGGCGTTGTCGCGCCGGCCGGTCAGGCTCAATTCAGAACGAGATTTCCGCAGGATCAGGCGGCGTCGGACGCCCGCTCGGCCTTCTTGCGCGCATGCGGATCGAGATGCCGCTTGCGCAGCCGCACGGCACTCGGCGTCACCTCCACCAGCTCGTCATCCTCGATATAGGCGATCGCCTGCTCAAGGCTCATCCGGCGCGGCGGCGTCAGCAGCAGCGCCTCGTCCTTGCCGGCGGCGCGGATGTTGGTGAGCTTCTTCTCCTTGATCGGGTTCACGTCGAGATCGTTCTCCCGGCTGTGCTCGCCGATGATCATCCCCTCATAAACCTTCTGGCCGCCGCCGATGAACAGCGTGCCGCGGTCTTGCAGGGAGAACAGCGCGTATTGCACGCTCTCGCCATCGGCATTGGCAATCAGCGCGCCGTTGCGCCGCCCCTCGATCGTGCCCTTCCACGGGCCATAGCCGATGAAGTGCCGGTTCATTACACCGGAGCCGCGCGTGTCGGTCAGGAACTCGCCGTGATAGCCGATCAGCCCGCGGCTCGGGATGTGGAAGGTCAGCCGCTGCTTGTCGCCGCCCGAGGGACGGATATCCTGCAATTCGCCCTTGCGGCGGCTCATCTTCTCGACGACGACGCCGGAATAGGGCTCATCGACGTCGATCAGCACCTCTTCCATCGGCTCCTCGCGCACGCCGGTCTCCGGGTTGTCGCGGGTCAGCACGCGCGGCCGGCCGATGGTCAGCTCGAACCCCTCGCGGCGCATCGTCTCGATCAGCACACCGAGCTGCAATTCGCCGCGCCCGGCGACCTCGAAGGCCTCGGTCTCGGACGAGTCGGTCACACGGATCGCGACATTGGCTTCCGCCTCGCGGAACAGCCGGTCGCGGATCTGCCGCGATGTCACCTTCTTGCCCTCGCGCCCGCCGAGCGGGCCGTCATTGATGCGGAAGGTCATCGACAGGGTTGGCGGGTCGATCGGGATCGCCGGCAGCGCGGCGCTGATCTCCATCGCACCGATCGTATCTGGCACGGTCGCCTCCTTGAGGCCGGCCACGGCGATGATGTCGCCCGCGGAAACCTCGTCCACCGGCACGCGCTCCAGGCCGCGGAAGGCGAGCAGCTTGGTCAGCCGCCCGGTTTCCACCGCACGCCCGTCGAAGCTGATGGCGCGCACCGGCATGTTCACGGTCGCCCGCCCCTGCTCGACGCGGCCAGTCAGCACGCGGCCGAGGAAGTTGTCGCTCTCGAGAATGGTCACGACCATGGCGAAGGGCGCTTCGGCATCGAGGCCAGGCTCGGGCACATGGCTCACGATCAGGTCGAACAGCGGCGAGAGGTTCTCGCGCGGGCCATCCAGCGTCGCGGTCGCCCAGCCCTGGCGGCCGGAGGCATAGAGCATCGGGAAATCGAGCTGCTCGTCATTCGCGCCGAGGGCCGCGAACAGGTCGAACACCTCGTTATGCACCTCGTCGGCGCGGGCATCCGGGCGGTCGATCTTGTTGACGACGACGATCGGCTTCAGCCCGCGGGCCAGCGCCTTGCCCACCACGAACTTCGTCTGCGGCAGCACGCCCTCGGCGGCATCGACGAGGACGACCACGCCGTCCACCATGTTCAGGATTCGCTCGACCTCGCCGCCGAAATCGGCATGGCCAGGTGTATCGACGATATTGATGCGCACATCGCCCCACTGCACGGCGGTGCACTTGGCGAGGATGGTGATGCCGCGCTCGCGCTCAAGGTCGTTGCGGTCGAGCGCCCGCTCGGCCACCTGCTGATGCGCGCCGAACGAGCCGGACTGCTTGAGAAGGTTGTCCACAAGCGTGGTCTTGCCATGGTCGACATGGGCGATGATCGCCACGTTGCGCAGCTTGGTCTCGGTCATGATAAAGGTCTTTCGGGGTTCAACGCGGCTCCTCTACACGTTTTGCATTGCAAAAGCGAGCTTCATGACGCAGACGCGATATGAAGAGTTGAAAACGGGCCGGCAGAAGCTGCCCGTCTGCGTCGCCGGGCGGCGTCTGCGCCGCTATTTCGCAACCGGCGCCGGGGCCGGCATCATCGGCCCGCCTCCATGCGCGGGCATTCCGTCGCTGCTCTGCGCCGGCATCGGCGCCGCCATCCCGGCCTTGCCGTCGATCATCGTCATCGCCTGATGTATCAGCGCTCTCGCCCGGCCGTACTCGCCGCTCGCCACGGCGCTTCGGGCCCGCCGCACCGCATCGATGGCCGGTGTGCGGATGATCCCGTTCACGCTGCCCTGGACATAGGAATTGGTCAGCAGATCTGTCTCGGCCCGGCCGAGCGCGACCCGCGCCCGGGTTTTCTGATGCGCGGCAACCGCCTGCCCGGCAATGCCGAGATAGGTTCCGGCCGAGGCGCCGCTTGGCAGCGCACCACCCATGCGAGTCGATGCCGGCGCCTGAGCAAGGGCGATGCCACCCGACAGGGCCAGCGCAAAACCAGTCAGCACAACGGACTTCATGATGGTCTCCCTCCTCGAAATGCGTCTCCGCGATATCCCGCGAAGCCGGCTCCGTGCCGAGACGTTGGGTCCGGCGCGGCACGGGGCAACGGGAGATGCGTCACCACGCGATTAAACCATTGTCACGAATGTCCGCCCCGGCTTGACGGCGCCGGGCGCTGGACTGGCAAATGATGCCATGAACCGGATTCGCGCCATCACCCTGATCGGCCTGCTCGGCTTTTCCTCGGGCCTGCCGCTCGCCCTGTCCGGCTTCACGCTGCGGCTCTGGCTCGCCCGCGCCCATCTGCCGCTGGAGGCGATCGGCTTCACCGCAAATCTCGGCATCGCCTATTCTCTGAAATTCCTCTGGGCGCCGGCGCTCGACCAGTTCCGCCCGCCGCGCCCCTTCCGCGCGCTCGGGCGCCGACGCGGCTGGCTGCTGCCGATCCAGCTCTGCCTCGCCGCCGCCGTTCTCGCCCTCGCCCTCACACGCCCCGCGCACGCCCTGGCCGCCACCCTGCTAGCCGGCGGCCTCGTCGCCTTCCTCTCGGCTAGCCAGGACATCATGATCGACACTTGGCGGATCGAGTTCTTCCCCCAGCACCTGCAGGGTGCCGCCACCGCCGGCTATGTCTGGGGCTACCGGGCGGCGATGCTGATCTCGGGCTCGGGCGTCATCGCCCTGTCCACCCTCACCGGCTGGCATGTCGCGATCCTCGCGATGGTGCCGCTCCAGCTCGTCGGCGCCGCCGCAACGCTGGCCTGTGCCGAGCCCACCCCGCCGCCGGCGCGCTTGCCGGTCTCGATCGGCGCCCGCTTCCGCGAGGCGGTCATCGCCCCGCTCGCCGATTTCCTCAGCCGCGAGGGCGCCTGGATCATCCTCGCCTTCGTCATCCTGTTCCGCCTCGGCGAGGCGTTGGCCGGCGTGATGCTCGCGCCCTACTACACTCATCTGGGCTTCGACCGCGCGACCATCGCCATCGCCAACGGCCCGCCCTCGCTGGTGGCCGTCCTCGCGGGCACGGCGCTCGGCGGCGTCGCCGTGGCCCGGCTCGGCGTCGGCCGCGCCCTGCTAACCGCCGGCGCCTTCCAGACCCTCACGCTCATCCTCTACCCGCTGCTCGGCCTCTACCCGCATTTGCCGCACATTCTGCTGGCGACCAGCATTGCGGAGAGTTTCGCCGAAGGGATCGCCGATGCCGCCTTCATCACCTATCTCTCCGGCCTGTGCACCAAGGCCTATACCGCGACGCAATATGCCCTGCTCTCCTCCGTCGCAGCCCTTGCCCTGCGCACGATCGGCGGCTTCTCCGGGGTTCTCGCCCATGCGATGGGCTGGCTGCCCTTCTACGAATTCACCGTGATCTCGGCGCTGCCGGCGATGGCGGTGATGCTCTACATCCTGCGCCGCTACCCGCCCGCACCTGCCGCCCTCGCCGCCGAATGACGCCGGGTGGTCAGCCGGAAGCGGCTTCCAGCGCCGCCTCGGCCTCCAGCCAGGCGGCCTCCTTGACCTCGATCTCGCCGGCAATGGCGGCCAGACGGATATTGATCGCCGAAATCTCCTCCGGCTTCGCCCGGGCATAGAAACCGGCATCGGCGAGCTTCGCCATCAGCGTCCGCTTCTCCGCCTCGAGCCGGCCGATCGCCGCCTCGGCGTCACGCGCCGCCTTGCGCAGCGGCGCGGTCGCCTCGCGGGCGACGGCGCGGGCCCGCCGGTCATCCTTCGCCGCCGGCGCCGCCTTGCGCTCGGCAGTGCCGGACGGCTTCTGGGTAATCAGCCGGCGATAGGAATCGAGATCGTCGTCATAGGCCGCGACCCGCCCATCGGCGACGAGCAGCAGCCGGTCGGCCACCAGGTCGAGCAGATGTGTGTCATGGGTCACCAGCACCACCGCGCCTGCGAAATCGGTAATCGCGCGCACCAGCGCCTCGCGGGCATCAATGTCGAGATGGTTGGTCGGCTCGTCGAGGATCAGCACCTGCGGCGCGTCGCGCGTGGCGAGGGCGAGCAGCAGACGCGCCTTCTCGCCGCCGGAAAGCTGGCCGACCACCGTCTCCACCCGCTCGGCGTCGAGGCCGAACCGTGCGGCCTGGGCGCGCAGCTCCGTCACCGTCGCCTTCGGCAGGGCGCGGGCGAGATGGCCGAGCGGCGTGTCCGCGAGGTCGAGATCATCCTCCTGGTGCTGCGCGAAATAACCGACGGTGATGCCGCGGGTGCAGAACGCCGTGCCCGCCATCGGCTCCAGCCGCCCGGCCAGCGCCTTGGCCAGGGTGGACTTGCCGTTGCCATTGGCGCCGAGCAGGGCGATCCGGTCTTCCATGTCGATCCGCAGCGAGACCTCGCGCAGCACCGGCTTGCCATCATAGCCCAGCGTCGCGCGGTCGAGGGCGAGCAGCGGCGGGGAAAGCGGCCTCGGTTCCGGGAAACTGAACCGCGTCGGCGCGTCCTCGACAATCGTATCGATCACCGGCATCCGCGCCAGCGCCTTGAGGCGGGACTGCGCCTGCCGCGCCTTGGTAGCCTGGGCGCGGAAGCGGTCGACGAAGGCCTGCATGTGGGCGCGCTGGGCGGCGATCCGCGCCGCCTCGCGGTTCTGCTGCTCGGCCCGTTCGGTGCGGATGCGGACGAATTCAGCAAAGCCGCCCGGCGTCAGCGTGATCCTGCCGCGGTCGAGATGGGCGATGGAGTCCACCGCGCGGTCGAGCAGATCGCGGTCGTGCGACACCATCAGCACCGCGCCGGAGAAGCGGGCGAGCCAGGTTTCCAGCCACAGCGTCGCCTCGAGGTCGAGATGGTTGGTCGGCTCGTCGAGCAGCAGCAGATCGGGGGCGGCGAACAGCGCGGCGGCCAGGGCGACGCGCATCCGCCAGCCGCCCGAAAAGCTCGACATCGGCCGGTTCTGCGCCGCCTCGTCGAACCCGAGTCCGGCGAGAATCGCCCCGGCCCGGGCGGGGGCGGAGTCGGCGTCGATGGCGATCAGCCGCTCATGGATCGCCGCCAGCCGCTCGGGGGCGGCGCTGTCAGCCTCGGCGAGGAGCGCGCCGCGCTCGGCATCGGCGGCGAGCACGACGGCGGCTGGCGTGATCGAACCGGCCGGCGCCTCCTGCGCCACCGTGCCGAGCCGCGCACGGCTTGCAAGACGGATGCTTCCGCCATCCGGCGCGTAGATGCCGGCGATCAGCTTCAGCAGCGTGGATTTTCCAGCGCCGTTGCGCCCGATCAGGCCGATCTTGCGGCCGGGATCTACGACCAGCCCCGCCCCTTCGAGCAGGGCGCGGCCGGCGATGGAAAAAGACAGGTCTTCGATCCGCAACAGGCTCATGGCCGCTTGCTATCCCACAAGCCGGGACTTGCCCACCCCGGCCCGGCCCTGTATGGCCGCGCGCAACGGCTCAACTCCAGACACGAGGCCCCCATGGCAACCGAACGCACGCTTTCCATCATCAAGCCCGACGCGACCCGGCGCAACCTCACCGGCCGCATCAATGCGAAGTTCGAGGAGGCGGGGCTGCGCATCGTCGCCCAGAAGCGCATCCACCTGACCAAGAGCCAGGCCGAGGCGTTCTACGGCGTCCACAAGGAACGCCCCTTCTTCGCCGGGCTGGTCAGCTTCATGACCTCGGGCCCGGTCGTCGTCCAGGTTCTGGAAGGTGACGACGCGGTGGCCCGCAACCGCGCGATCATGGGCGCGACAGACCCCAAGAAGGCTGAAGCCGGGACGATCCGCGCGGAATTCGCCGAGGATATCGAGGCGAATTCCGTTCATGGCTCTGACGCCGCCGACACCGCGGCGCAGGAAATCGCCTTCTTCTTCGCCGGCACCGAGATCGTCGGCTGATCCGGCCAGGCTGAAGAGACTGCACAAAAAAAGGGGGCGAAAGCCCCCTTTTTCATCTTCCCGACGCCTGTTACCCAAGCATTGGTGAAATTACGGCACGTGGCCCAGGTTGACCTGGTTCGGGTTCGTTACCGCGCCGCCGATCGCTCCCACAGCACCGCCGATCAATGCCCCCGTCGCAGCCGAACCGCCGGTTGCAGCGCCGAGGATGGCACCAGCGCCGGCACCGATGGCTCCGCCCGACAGGGCGCGCTGGCCCGGGGTATAGCCACACCCGGCAAGCCCCAGCGCCGTCGCGCACAGCAGGGTGGGCAAAATGAAGCGTTGTTTCGATCTCAAGGCCATTGTCCAGGTCTCCTCATTCCGTTCAACGCGATATAGGTCTCGGCGTTGCGAATGGATGTCCGCCGGATGTCGGCATTGTAACGGCGGCTTTCCGGCAACTTCATGGCGCCTGCGCGGGCAGCCTTGTTAATCGAACGGGTAGCCTGTAATTCGGCCATTGCATCAACACCCCGGGTCGAGATGCGTTGACAGAACATATTCGCTGAACCAAAGCCAGACTGAAAACCGGCGCCGGGAACCGCACGCAAACCCGGCCTGGCCGTGCGGAAAGGATTTCATGCTCTCCAGACTTCTCGGGCTCATGTCCGCCGACATGGCCATCGATTTGGGAACCGCCAACACGCTTGTCTACGTGAAGGGCCGTGGCATCGTTCTCGACGAGCCCTCCGTTGTCGCGATCGCCGAGGTGAAGGGACGCAAGCAGGTGCTTGCCGTCGGCGAGGAAGCCAAGCACATGCTCGGCCGCACGCCGGGCAACATTTCCGCCATTCGCCCGCTGCGCGACGGCGTGATCGCCGATTTCGAGGTAGCGGAGGAAATGATCAAGCATTTCATCCGCAAGGTGCACAACCGGCGGGGGTTTGCCTCGCCGCTGATCATCGTCTGCGTTCCATCGGGATCGACCGCGGTTGAACGCCGCGCGATTCAGGAAAGCGCCGAGAGCGCCGGCGCGCGCAAGGTTCTGCTGATCGAGGAACCGATGGCGGCCGCGATCGGCGCGGGTCTGCCGGTCACCGAGCCTTCAGGATCGATGGTGGTCGATATTGGCGGCGGGACCACCGAAGTCGCGGTGATCTCGCTCGGCGGCATCGTCTATGCCCGGTCGGTGCGTGTAGGTGGCGACAAGATGGACGAGGCCATCATCTCCTATCTCCGGCGCGGGCATAATCTGCTGATCGGCGAATCCTCGGCCGAGAAGATCAAGCTGGATATCGGGGCGGCCTGGGCAAACCCGGCATCCAACAACGACTGGCACGAGGTGAAGGGCCGCGATCTGATCAATGGTGTCCCGCGCGAGGTCAGGGTGACGAGAGCCCAGATCGCCGAGAGCCTTGCCGAACCGGTTGGCCAGATTGTCGAGACGGTGAAGGTCGCGCTTGAGAATACGCCACCGGAACTTGCCGGCGATATCGTTGACAAGGGGATCGTTCTCACCGGCGGCGGCGCGCTGCTCCGCGGTCTGGACGATGTGCTGCGGGACGCGACGGGTCTTCCGGTTGTTGTGGCCGACGAGGCGCTGCAATGCGTCGCCAAGGGCACTGGCCGGGCTCTTGAGGAACTGAAGCGTCTGCGCACCGTTCTCTCGACAATGTACTGAGCGGCTGCCAACGATGTAAGATCGTCGGCACCATCGAAGCGGTCTGGAGGAATTGACCATGGCGATCCGCAAGATTCTTCTCCCTCTCGCGGGCGCAGCCTCGGCCCGCGCAGCGCTCGCGACCGCGCTTCTGCTCGGCCAGCGCTGGCGGGCGCATGTGCACGCTCTTCATGTCCGCACCGATACGCGCGATGTCGCGCCACTGGCCGGCGAAGGCCTGTCGGGCGCGATGATCGAAGAAATGATGGCGACCACCGAGAAGGAAGGGAACACCGAGGCCCGCGCCCTCTCGGCGCTGTTCGACGCAGAAACCACCGCCCGCGGCATTGCGGTCGGCGCGCCGGTCCGCGCGGTCAGCGGCGCCGTCGAGCAGGCCAGCGCATGGTTCAGTTCCGTCGTCGGTCGCGAGGATGAGCTTGTCGCCAGCGAGGCTCGGCTGTCGGACCTCATCGTGGTGCCGCATCCCAAATCCGCCGAGGACGTTGCCTCCGCGGACGCACTTCACGCCGTTCTGTTCGACTCCGGCCGCCCCGCGCTGATCGCCCCCGTCGAGCCGGCGGACTCGATCGGCACCCGCATCGCGATCGCCTGGAACGGAACCGCGGAAAGCGCCTCCGCTGTCGCCTCCGCAATGCCCTGGCTCGCCAGCGCCGCGCATGTGCGGATTTTTCACTCGCCGGATTACCAGCGGCAAGGCCCGCCGGCCGCCCAACTCGCGGCCTATCTCGAACTTCACGGCATCACCGCGGACGAAACCGAATTCCGCGCGACCGACCGCAGCGCCGGCGCCGGGCTTCTCGCGGCCGTGACCGAATACGGAGCGGATTTGCTGGCCATGGGGGCATATTCGCACTCGCGGCTGCGTCAGCTCATCCTCGGCGGTGTCACCCGGCATGTTCTCGAACACGCCCGACTGCCGGTGCTGATGAACCGGTAGACCGATGTTCGGCGTCGAGGACGAGGCTACGAAGACCGCCGTCAGCGCCTATGTGAAGCTCATGCGCGCGAGCCATTCGGTACTCAACCGCACGCAGCCGCTTCTGGCAGCCGCCGGCCTCACGCATGTTCAGCTCGGGGTGCTGGAGGCCCTGCTTCACCTTGGCCCGCTGACGCAGCGCGACCTGACGCGCAAGCTGCTGACCAGCCCGGGCAACCTGACCGACGTGATCGACAAGCTGGCCCGCCGCCAGCTCGTCCAACGGGTCCAGTGCCCCGAAGACCGGCGAAGGGTCCGCGTTGTCCTCACCGATGCGGGGCGACACTTCATCGAGGAAATTTTCCCTCGGCATGCCAGGGACATCGCCGCGGCAATGCGCGGCCTCGACCAGAGCGAGCTTCGGGCGCTGCAAGAATTGTTGCGGCGGCTCGGGCGTGTTGCCGCCGAGGATTGAACGTCGGCATCTCCACCCTATATATCATTCGATATCGAATAATATCACGATACCCGACGCGGATCGTGCAGGAGAAACAGGATGATCGACATTCGCCCCTTCGCGACATTGGGCAGTTTCCGCAACGAATGGCTGAATGCGCGCCATCACTTCAGCTTCGGCGGCTACCACGACCCCGACCGCATGGGCTGGGGCGCGCTGCGGGTCTGGAACGACGACGAGGTTGCCCCGCAAACCGGGTTCGATCCGCATCCGCACCGGGATATGGAAATCATCACCTTCATCCGCCAGGGCGCGATCACGCACCAGGACAATCTGGGCAATCGCGGCGTGACGCGCGCGGGTGACGTTCAGGTCATGCATGCCGGAACCGGCATCGTGCATGCCGAATACAATCTGGAGGCGGAGCCGACCCGGCTGTTTCAGATCTGGATATTGCCGGATCGGCGCGGCGTCGAGCCCGGCTGGGCAACGCGGGCATTTCCGAGGTCGACCGGCGCCGGCCTGACCGTGCTGGCTGGCGGACGGAACGGAGATGGCGAACGCGGCGCCTTGCCGCTGCACGCCGACGCTGCCGTGCTGGCCGCGCGCATGGCCCCTGGCGAGCGGATCACCCAACCCCTCGCAACGGGCCGCGCCGCCTATCTCGTGCCGGCCAGCGGATCGTTCACCGTCAACGGCCATGCCGCCGCAACCCGTGATGGCGTGGCGGTGCAGGGAGAACGCGAGATTGTGATCACCGCGGATGCAGACGGCGCCGAGCTCGTGCTTGTCGACATTCGTGAATGAAACGAGTTTCATGGGCACGGGATAGTGCCGTTTAGGAACCACTCTATATGCGCTTTCGGGTGATTGATCCGTTTCGGGAACTGTCCCGCCCTTGGAACGGACCGGTATTCCGGATCGGTGCCCCTAGCCGCTGCCCCTCGCGGGGCGGCTCCTCTTCCGCCGGCACCGCCGGCCGAACAAGAAGGATAGACTGAATGAACCTGTTCCTCGCCCGCCGTCGGCCCGGGCGCCTTGCCGCCCTCACCGCAGTGATGCTGGCCAGCGCCTCGCTGGCCGCGGTTTCGGCCGGCAGCGCTTTCGCCAACAATCAGGCATACGACGCAACGGCCAAGGTCCAGAAGGACTTCAAACCGATTCCGAGCTTTGCCCCGCTGGTCAAGGATGTCAGCCCGGCTGTTGTCTCCGTCACGGTTCATCTCAAGACGCAGACCGCCAGCGATACCCAGACGCAGAACGGGCTTCCGCCCGGCATGCCGTTCCCCTTCCCGTTCGCGATGCCTCATCCGCAGCGGCCCCAGGCGGTCGAGGCCAAGGGGTCTGGCTTCTTCATTTCCTCCACCGGCTACCTCGTGACCAACAATCACGTGGTGAGACATGCCAAATCGGTTTTTGTTACCCTGTCTGACGGTTCCAAACTGCCGGCCAAGGTCGTCGGCACCGATCCGAGCACCGACCTCGCGGTCCTCAAGGTCACGCGCGACAAGCCGTTTCCCTACCTGCAGCTCGGGAATTCGTCCAAAGTGGTTCCCGGCCAGTGGGTGATCGCGATCGGCAACCCGTTCGGCCTCGCCGAAACGGTGACGACGGGCGTGGTTTCAGCACTCGGCCGCGATATAGGCGACGGGCAGTACGATAGCTTCATCCAGATCGATGCGCCGATCAACGAAGGCAATTCCGGCGGTCCGCTGCTCAACCAGCGGGGCGAGGTGATCGGCGTGAACACCGCGATCCTGACGCCTTCCGGCGGGTCCGTTGGCATCGGCTTCTCGATCCCGTCGGACATGGTCAAGCAGATCTCCGACGAGCTGATCAAGTCGGGCCACGTCACCCGCGGCTTCATCGGCGTGCAGGTGCAGACGATCACGCCGGAAATGGCGCAGGCGATGGGCGTCTCCGTGCATGACGGCCGTGCCGATGGCGCGCTGATCGCGGAAACCATGCCCGATGGCCCGGCGGCCAAGGCGGGCCTGAAGCCCGGGGACATCATTACCAAGGTCGATGGCAAGATGGTGCGCGATCCGCGCGAACTGGCCCTCGCCATTTCCGGCATCAAGCCGGACGGCAAGGCCAGCATCACCTATCTGCGGGGCGGCGCCTCGCACGAGTTGAGCCTGCGTGTCGAGAAAATGCCGGCAAACGCCCAGGCCGCCTTCGGCCCCGGCGGCAACCAGGGCGGCTCTGCGGTGCACAAGCCTGAACTCGGCCTCTCGCTCGCGCCGCTGACCGATGCGGCCCGCCAGCAGCTCAACCTGCCGGGTGGTGTATCGGGCGCGCTGATCGCTCACGTCGCGCCGAATTCGCCGGCGGACGAGGCGGGCCTGCGCCCCGGCGACGTGATCGTGGGTGTCGGCAGCACGACCGTGAATGACCCCGAGCAGGCGGTTGGCGCCATCCACAAGGCGGAGGCCGGCCACGCCAAGGCGATCGCGCTGCGGGTGATGCGCGGCAACCAGGCTCTGTTCGTCGCGGTGCCGTTGCCGCAGGAAAAGACCTCCAAATAACGGCAAAGCGTTTTGCTACCGGGACAGGCGCGCGGGGCATAAAAAACTCCGCGCGGGCCGTCCCGAAACCGGTTTCTGCTCAAATCGCCTCCGGCTCTTGCGGGCCGGAGGCGTTTCTGTTTTCGAAAGGAAATTCCTTACGGAAACGAGGCCGATCATGAGCGTGACAGAGACTGCGACCGCGACGTTGGATGCCGATCTCGCGGCCCTCGAAGCTGAAAGCATCGAGATCATCCGCGAGACCGCGGCGGGGTTCCGCAACCCGGTGATGCTCTATTCGATCGGCAAGGACAGCTCGGTGATGCTGCATCTGGCGATGAAGGCGTTCTACCCGGCAAAGCCGCCCTTCCCGCTCATGCATGTCGACACCGGCTGGAAATTCCGGGAAATGATCCGGTTCCGCGACGAAACGGTCAAACGCCTCGGCCTCGACCTCATCGTCCGCCACAATGCCGAGGCCGCGGCGCGTGGCGTCAACCCGTTCGATTACGGCGCCTCGACCTACACGCAGGTGATGAAAACCGAAACGCTGAAGGCCGGGCTCGATGAACTCGGGTTCGACGCGGCCTTCGGCGGCGCCCGGCGCGACGAGGAAAAATCCCGCGCCAAGGAGCGCGTCTTCTCGGTCCGCACCGCCGGCCATGGATGGGATCCAAAGGCGCAGCGGCCGGAAATCTGGAACCTGTTCAACACCCGCCTCGCCCCGGCCAGACCATGCGGGTCTTTCCGCTCTCGAACTGGACCGAGGCGGATATCTGGAACTACATCGCCCGCGAGACCATCCCCGTCGTGCCGCTCTATTTCGCCAAGGAACGCCCGGTGGTCGAGCGCGGCGGCCAGCTCCTGATGGTCGATGACAACCGCCTCCCGCTCAACCCCGGCGAGGTGCCGCAACTGCGCAAGGTCCGCTTCCGCACGCTCGGCTGCTACCCGCTTACCGCCGCGATCGAGTCGGAGGCCGAAACCCTCGAAGCGGTACTCGCCGAAATGCGCGCTTCGCGCATGTCCGAGCGCCAGGGCAGGCTGATCGACCACGATGATGCCGCGGCGATGGAAAAGAAGAAGCGCGAGGGATATTTCTGATGAACGCGATGAGCATGACCTCTTCCCGCTCACTGCTGCGCCTGCTGACCTGCGGCTCGGTGGATGACGGCAAATCCACCCTGATCGGCCGGCTGCTGTTCGACACCGATAACATCCCCGACGACCAGCGCGCCGCCCTCGAACGCGACTCGCGCAAATACGGCACCGATGGCGCCAATATCGACTACGCCCTCCTTGTCGACGGGCTGGAGGCCGAGCGCGAGCAGGGCATCACGATCGATGTCGCCTACCGCTTCATGGCGACGAAGCGGCGCAAGTTCATTATCGCCGACACGCCCGGCCACGAGCAATACACCCGCAACATGGCCACAGGCGCCTCCACCGCGCAGCTCGCCATCCTGCTCGTCGATGCGAGCCAGGGCCTGCTGACCCAGACCCGCCGCCACGCCTTCATCGCCGACCTGCTCGGCATCCGCCACATCGTGCTGGCGGTGAACAAGATCGACCTGATCGACTTCGACCAGGCGCGCTTCGATGCCATCGCCGACGAGTTCCGCGCCCTCGCCACGCGGTTCCATTTCGAGACGATCACGCCGATCCCGCTCTCCGCCCGCCATGGCGACAACGTGGTCCATCGCAGCGCGCGCATGCCCTGGCATGGCGGGCCGACTCTGCTCGAGCATCTGGAGACCATCGAGCCCGGCGGCACCAGCACCGGTCCGTTCCGCTTCCCCGTGCAATGGGTCAACCGGCCGGACGCCGATTTCCGCGGCTATGCCGGCACGCTCGCCGGCGGCGAGGTCAGGCCGGGCGACGAGGTGGTGGTCGCCGCCTCCGGTCAGCTCACACGCATTGCCCGCATCGTCACCGCCGATGGCGACCGCCCCGCCGCCCGCGCCGGCGAGGCCGTCACCCTGACCCTGGCGGACGAGGTCGATCTCTCCCGCGGCGATGTCCTCGCCAGCCCCGGCGCCCGGCCCGACGTCGCCGACCAGTTCGCCGCCGACCTCGTCTGGATGGGCGAGGCGCCGCTCCTCGCCGGGCGACCCTATATCGTGAAGCTCGGCACCGCGACCGTCTCCGGCGTCGTCTCGCGCATCAAGCACAAGGTCAACGTCAACAATTTCGATGAGCTCGCCGCCGATTCCCTCACGCTGAACGAGGTCGGCTCGGTGAATGTCGCCCTCGCCACCCCGGTCGCCTTCGACCCCTACACGCTGAACCCGCGCACCGGCGCCTTCATCCTGATCGACCGGATGACCAACGCCACCGTCGCGGCAGGCATGATCCGCCACCCGCTGCGCCGGGCGAGCAACATCCACCGCCAGGCGCTGACCATCGACCGCACCGCCCGCGAGGCGCTGAACGGCCATCGCCCGGCGATCCTCTGGTTCACCGGCCTGTCCGGCTCCGGCAAATCGACCATCGCCAACGCGCTGGAAACCCGGCTGCATCTGCTCGGCGCGCACACCTACCTGCTCGATGGCGACAATGTCCGCCACGGGCTCAACCGCGATCTCGGCTTTACCGATACCGACCGGGTGGAGAACATCCGCCGGGTTGCCGAGGTGGCGAAGCTGTTCGCCGATGCGGGCATGATCGTGCTGGTCAGCTTCATCTCGCCCTTCCGCGCCGAGCGGAACATGGCGCGCGAACTGGTCGAGCCTGGCCTTTTCTACGAGGTTTTCGTGGACACGCCGATCGCGGTCTGCCGCCAGCGCGATCCGAAGGGCCTCTACCGCAAGGCCGATGCCGGCGAAATCCGCAACTTCACCGGCATCGACAGTCCCTACGAGCCGCCGGAAGCGCCGGAATTCCACCTGCGCACCACAACCGCCGAACCCGATGCGCTGGCAGAGTCGCTCCTTGCCGCCCTGCGCCCGCAACTTGGCCTCGGGCTTTGACCGACCTTTCGCCGGCCGCCTCACGCGGCCGGCGAAGACTAGCGGAACGCCGCCGCCGGAGCCTATAAACCGGCATGTCCTACAACAGTTTCGGCCATCTCTTCCGCGTCACCACCTGGGGTGAAAGCCACGGCCCGGCGATCGGCTGCGTCGTCGACGGCGTGCCGCCCCGGATTCCGCTTTCGGAAGCCGACATTCAGCCCTTTCTCGACCGGCGGCGGCCCGGTCAGTCCCGGTTCACCACCCAGCGCCGCGAGCCGGACATCGTCCGTATCCTCTCCGGCGTTCATGGCGGCATGACCACCGGGACACCGATCGCGTTACAGATCGAGAATACCGATCAGCGCTCGCAGGACTACGCCAACATCGCCGACCGTTTCCGCCCCGGCCATGCCGACATCGCCTATCACTGGAAATACGGCATCCGCGATCCGCGCGGTGGCGGCCGCTCCTCGGCGCGGGAAACCGCGTCCCGCGTTGCCGCCGGCGCCATCGCCCGCAAGATCCTCGGCGAGCGCGTGCGGATTCGCGGTGCCCTGGTGCAGATGGGGCCGCACCCGATCGACCGCGCCCGTTTCGACTGGGACGAGGTGGACCGCAACGCTTTCTTCTGCCCCGACGCCGTTGCCGCGACGGCTTGGGCCGAGGAACTCGATGCCGTGCGCAAGGCCGGCTCCTCGCTCGGCGCCGTGGTCGAAGTCGTTGCCGAGGGGCTTTCCCCCGGCCTCGGCGCGCCGGTCTATGCCAAGCTCGACGCCGATCTCGCCGCGGCGATGATGAGCATCAACGCGGTCAAGGGTGTCGAGATCGGCGATGGCTTCGCCGCCGCCGCCCTGCGCGGCGAGCAGAACGCCGACGAGATGCGGATGAACGAGGACGGCACGGTCCGCTTCCTCGCCAACCACGCCGGCGGCGTGCTCGGCGGCATCTCGACCGGCCAGCCCGTCATCGTCCGTTTCGCGGTAAAGCCGACCAGCTCGATTCTGACCCCGGTGCACAGCGTCGATTCCGATGGCGACGAGGTCGATATCCAGACCAAGGGCCGGCACGATCCCTGTGTCGGCATCCGCGCGGTGCCGGTCGGCGAGGCGATGATGGCCTGCGTGCTGGCCGACCAGCTCCTGCTGCACCGCGCTCAGTGCGGCGACACCGGCGCAGGACAGCTGCCGCTGGCAAAAAAGTGATAGCGGCCCGCCGGCGCGTGAGGTAGATGATTTGCTTATGAACAATTCACGCGCACCGGCCGCAACCCGAAACCAGATTATCGCCCTGATCGATCGTGCCGGGCGAAAATCCTGGTCCGCCCGGATCGGTCGCCTGCGTGACGAGGCTGCGGCCAGCCCGCGCTATGGACGCCTTGTCGCGCTGCGCCATGCGGCGGAATTCGCCGCCGAGAAAGTTGTCAGGGATCTACCACTTACACCGGTCGATCAGGTGCTCGCCGGCCGCGTGGCGTCCCTCGGGTCGCTTGCGGCCGGACTCGGCAAGCCCGGACAGGAGAGGTTCGAAGCCGCCCTTGCCGCTGCTCTTGCGGCGGACGGAACTCTGATACCGTTGCTGCATGTTCATGACACCGCGGAGCGGCATCGCGCAGTAGGGTTTGATGTCGAATTCGCGGGGCTGGAGGAGGGCGCCACGTTTGATCTCCTTGCCACGCGCGAAGATACGGCGGTTGAAATCGTTTGCGACACACTCTCGGCAGAGGCTGGCCGCCTCGTCCACCGCGCCGCATGGGTGCAGTTGATGGACCGGATCGATCCGGATCTGCAGACATGGCTTTCCGCGCATCCGGGCCGCTATCTTCTGAAAATGACATTGCCGCGCGGGCTGCGGGTTGCCGAGCCGGACGACACCACGACCCTGGCCGAACTGCATCGCCGCATCAATGAAATGCTGACCAGCGCAAGGCGGTCGGACCAGGACGAGGCTGCGGTATTGCGGCTTGACCCCCTCATGCTGGCGGCGGCGCAGGCCAGCGAAAACGGACTGATGAACCGACTGCGGCGCGAATTCGGCCCCGAGGCGAACCTTGCCGTCACCGGCGACGGACAGGGCGTTTTTGTGCTCGCCGCGCGTGCCGGCAGCGAAAATGAAGTCGCGGTCGCGATGCGCCATCGCCTTGCCGCGCTGGCGCCCGCCCGGCTGACCGGCACCCGGCCGGGCATTCTCGCCATGTTCATCGAGGATACCGACCGGCTCGAATGGCGCCTGCTGCGCGAGCAGCTCACCCTTGAAGGCGAAGCCCGACAGTTCCTCACTTTTCCGGAAGCGAGGCCGGTCGTCGCCGTCACCTGCACATCGCGGATCGAACTTTGTGCCGAGGACGGCGCCGACGCGCTGCGGTTTCGCAATCCCACCCATCCGGCAGGCAAGCTGCCGGCCCTGGCACCCGCCGTATTGTCGGTGTGCTAACGCGGCCGCTCGCCCGGCATTCGGGAAGGGTTGCCAAAGCCGCATGTTTCGGCACAGTCTTCCCTGACTGGCTTCCAAGCCGGTCACCTGACAGGGGAGAGAAACATGCAATCTGGAACAGGGCGCCGGTTGCGGCGCAAATCCGTGGGTATGATTGCCGTCGCCGCGCTGACAGCGCTTCCATTGCTGGCCCAGGCCAAACCGAAGCCGATCGTGGTCGGGATCACCGCCTGGCTCGGCTCGATTCCCGGCCGCTCGATCGCGGATGGCGCGACCCTCGCCGCCGAGGAAATCAACGCCAAGGGCGGCGTGAACGGCCGGCCGATCAAGCTCGTGATCGAGGACAACCACAACTCGACGACCGACGCGATCCGCTCGTTCCAGCGCATGGTGCGGCAGGATCATGCGGTGGCCGTCGTCGGCGATTTCACCAGCGAAGTCGGCCTGGCGCTCGAACCCTGGGCGGCGCGCATGCACGAGCCCTTCCTCATCACCGGCGCGGCCTCGAACAAGCTCACCGAATTCGTTCACGCGAACTACAAGCAGCATAAATACATTTTCGAGCCGAACGAGAACTCGGCCGAGCTGGCGCAGAACATCTGCGACGCCGCGAAATCGGTCCTTGTCGGCAAGCTGCACATGAAGACCGCGGTGGTGATGAGCGAGGACGCCGCCTGGACCCTGCCGCTCGATGCCGGATTCAACAAGTGCCTGCCCCAAGCCGGGATCAAGGTGCTGAAGGATATCCGCTTCGCACCGGATACCACGGATTTCACCCCGATCTACCAGAAGATCGAGGCGATGCATCCGGATGTGATCATCACCGGATGGGCGCATGCGGGCGTCAAGCCGACAACCCAGTGGGCCGAGCAGAACGTGCCGATCCCGCTGATGGGAATCAGTTCGCAGGCGACATCGACGACGTTCTGGAAGGCGACCAACGGGGCGACGCAAGGCGTCATCACGATTGCTCCGGCTGCCGCCGGGATCGCCATCACGCCGAAGACGCAGCCTTTCATGAACGCCTATCAGGCAAAATTCCACACATCGCCGGCCTATACGGGTTTCACCACCTATGACGCGATGTATGCCCTTGCCGCCGCGATCGAACGGGCAAAATCGACCAAGTCGGGACCGCTGGTCGCAGCCCTCGCCAAGACAGACCGGATCGGCACCGAGGGGCGGATGCAGTTCAACGGGCCGCAAGCCCGATTCGCGAACGGTGCCGTCTATGGCAAGGGCCATACCCGCTGGATCGACCTGCAATGGCAGGATGGCGAGCAGAAGGTGATCTGGCCGGCCAAGCTGGCGAACGCGCAGCCGAAATTCCCGGGCTTCGTAAAGCTGCCGAACTCCAAATAAGGCTCAATCAAACCCAACCGAAAGGCCCGCGGCCGGAGAAGACCCTCCGGCCGCGGGTTTTTTGCATCCCACGGTCTGGACTTCGCGGCCGGCCGCCGCGAAAACCCCGGCGTAAACTGGTCCAACGGAGAAAACGCATGACCCGTCTCACGCTTGAAGCCGCCAACCGCATCATCGCGGGCGCCCGCGCCAAAGGCCGCGAACTCGGCCTTGCCCCCCTGACCGTGGTTGTGCTCGATGCCGGCGGCCACATGGTCGCCCTTGCCCGCGAGGATGGCTCCGGCATCGCCCGCGTCGAGATCGCCACCGGCAAGGCCTGGGGCGGCCTCGGCGTCGGTGCTGGCTCACGCATGCTGTTCGATCGCTGGAACGCTGGCGGCGCCGGCTTCGTCACCGGGCTCGCCGCGGCAACCGGCGGGCGCATGGTGCCGGTGCCCGGCGGCGTGCTGGTCACGGCGGATGGCGCGGTGCTCGGCGCGGTCGGCATTTCTGGCGATACCTCGGACAATGACGAAGCCTGTGCCATCGCCGGCATCGAGGTGGCCGGTTTCGCTCCGCGCGCGAACTGACCATCAGTTTTGACTGTGTGAAGGCCAGCCCTTTCTGATCCGGCCGCGACACAGCCGGTTCCTGCGCCGGCGTCGAATGTCGCGCGGAGCAAGGTGGCCCATCCGGCCAGACCAACCGTCTGGCCGGGTATTCCTCTCAGTTATGCGCGGCTCCCACCGGCACAACAATCCAGCTGGCCCCCTGCGGCCCGTCGACCAGAAGCGGCACGGCATCGCCACTGGCCTTCACACCCCGTTGCAACGCCGCGCTGTCCTTCACGAAGTGCGGGCCGACCGCCTCGATCAGCGTATCCGGGGCGAGCCCGGCGCGCGCGGCGGGGCCGTCCTTGGCGACCGTCACAACAATTACTCCCGCCCCGCCAGGATGGGTGGCGACGCCAATGCCGAGTGCCGGAATCTCGGTCGGCTTGAGCATGGGCATTTCGGCCTGCCGATGCGCCATCCCGGTCTTGCCCCGATGCTGGGGCGGCGCCGCCATGGTGATCACGGCATCTTCGGTCTTGCCGCCGTGCACAACGGTCATCCTGGCCTCGTGCCCGACCGGGATCTCCGCCAGCGAAACCTTGAAATCATGCACGGTAGTCACTTTCCGGCCATTGACCGCCGTCACCACGTCGCCCGGACCAAGCTTGCCGGCCGAAGGCCCCCCCGCGACCACGCCGCCGACCACCACGCCGTCGGTCGAGGCCAGATGCCAGGCCGCCTTCATGTCCTCTGACACATGCTCGATCCGCAGCCCCGCCCAGCCGCGCTTCATCGCCCCATCGGCGATGATCGCCGCTGTCACCGGCCTGACCATGCTCGAGGGGATCGCGAACCCGATCCCGACCGACCCGCCGGAAGGAGAGTAGATCGCCGAATCGACGCCGATCACATGCCCCTTGGCGTCCAGCAGCGGTCCGCCCGAATTGCCACGGTTGATGGCCGCATCGGTCTGGATGAAATCGTCATACGGCCCCGAGCCGATATCGCGATGCAGCGCGCTCACCACACCGGCCGACACGCTGAAGCCGAGGCCGAACGGATTGCCGATCGCCACCACCCAGTCGCCGAGATCGAGGCGCGAACTGTTGCCGAAATGCAGGAAGGGCACAGGGTGATGCGCGTTGATCTTCAGCACCGCGAGATCGGCCTTCTTGTCCGAACCGACCAGCTTCGCGGTGAAGATCGAGCCATCGTGCAGCGTCACCTTGATCTCGCTCGCCCCGGCGATGACGTGATGATTGGTGACGATATAGCCGGTCGGGCTGATGAAAAACCCGGTGCCGAGCGCCTGTTCGGCCTTGGGCGGGACAATCAGGGTATTCGTATCCGCCGGCTGCGATGTCGAATGTGCGGCAACCCCCTGATCGGGTGGCGACATCTCGCCGGGTTTTTCACCCTTGCCCTTGGAGGGATCGATGCTCTCGACATCCACGACGGCAGGCAGCGCGGCGCGCGCGACCTGTGCGATCGCGGGCGGCGTCGGCACGGCGCGTGCGGGTGGCGCGGAAAGCAGCAGGCCCAGCGCGAGGGCCGCACCGGCGGTCGGAACCGAAATCGGAAAACCTCTCATGCGGTCTAGAGTGAGGCGAGATCGCCAATCCGGCAAGAGACCATCTCGCGGATTTGCGCCGGCGTCGCTCCGGCTTCGCGCAGGTCGCGCAATGTCGCCGCCCGGTCGCGCTTGGCCAGCCGCCGCCCCGCCGCATCGCGGATCAGCGGATGATGGGCATAGGCCGGATGCGGCCAGCCGAGCAGCGTCTGCAACAGCACGTGAACATCCGTTGCGGCACGGAGGTCCTCGCCCCGCGTCACATGTGTCACCCCCTGCGCCGCGTCGTCATGGCAGACGCAGAGATGATAGCTCGCCGGCACGTCCTTGCGCGCCAGAACCACATCGCCATGCGACAGCGGATCGGCCTCGACCCAGCCTTCCGCCGCCTCGTGATAGCGCAGCCGCCCGGCCATCCCCGCGGCCCGGTCCATCCGCAGCCGCAGCGCATAGGGCTCGCCCTGCGCCGCCCGTTCGTCCGCCAGCGCCGGGTCGAGCCCGCGGCACGTGCCAGGATAGGCCGCCTCAGTGCCGTGCGGCGCGCCAAGAGCGGCGGCAATCGTCGCCCGCGTGCAGAAACATCGATACAGCAGGCCCATCGCCTCCAGCCGCGCCAGTACGGCCCGATATGCGCCGAAATGCGCCGATTGCACCCGCACCGCGCCATCCCAGGCGAGACCGAGCCAGGCGAGATCCTCCAGAATCGCCTCGGCGAACCGGGGCCGGCAGCGCCCGGCATCGATATCCTCGAGCCGCAGCAGGAAGCGCCCGCCGCCCGCGCGCGCCAGGTCGTGTCCGGCCAGCGCCGAGGCGGCGTGGCCGAGATGCAGATAGCCGGTCGGGCTCGGCGCGAAACGGGTGACGATGGACATCGGCCTCCACGATGATACCCTCTCCCGCAAATGCAAGGAGCAGGAACTTCATGGCTGAACTGGACGGACCGCGCTGGGGCCCGGCGAACGGCGGCAAGGCGCGACAACTCGTGGTGCTGTGCCACGGCGTCGGCGCCGATGGCAACGACCTGATCGACCTCGCGCCCTACTGGGCCCGCGCGATCCCCGATGCCGCCTTCGTCGCCCCGCACGCGCCGGACCCGTTCGATCTCGCCCCCTTCGGCCGCCAATGGTTTCCAATCGGCACGCTGGACCCGCACGCGCTTGGTGGCGGCGTGCGCCGGGCCCGCGCGGCGCTCGACCCGTTCATCGATGCCGAACTCGCACGCCTCGGCCTGCCGGTCGATGCCTACGCGCTGATGGGATTCAGCCAGGGCGCGATGACGGTCCTGTTCACCGGTCTGCGCCGGGCGGTGCCGCCACGGGCGATTCTCGCCTATTCCGGCGCGCTGCTCGCCCCAGAATCGCTGGCCGCCGAACTCACCGCCCGCCCGCCGGTACTGCTCGTGCATGGCGAGGCCGACGAGATCGTGCCGCCCTCCCGCTCGCGCGACGCCGAGGCCGCGCTGCGCGCCGCCGGTGTGCCGGTGGAGAGCCTCTTCGTTCCGAAACTCGCTCATGGCATCGACGATTCCGGGCTTTCCCTCGGTGCGCTCACGCTCCAGCGCGCCTTCGCGGCGCCGGCCTCGTCTGCGTGACAAGCTGTTGACATCACGAAACCCGCCTTGCGGCCCCTGATCGTTGGGGCCATATTCATGTCATGGAATCGGTGCAAAACATTGCAGGGCGTTTCCAGTCCGAGGGCGGTCCGGTGAGCTGGCCGCCCTTCTGGGACCGGTTCAGTAATGCCTGACGGCGGGCAAAATTTTCCCGCTCTCGTCCTGAATGCGGATTTCCGTCCGCTCTCCTATTTCCCGTTGTCGCTCTGGTCCTGGCAGGATGCCGTCAAGGCCGTCTTTCTCGACCGCGTTTCCGTTCTGTCGGAATACGACCACGAGGTGCATTCCGTCTCCGCGGCGATGCGCCTGCCCTCGGTCATCGCGCTGAAGGATTTCGTCCCCGGCCTGCGCCAGCCGGCCTTCACCCGCTTCAACGTCTTTCTCCGCGATGCCTTCACCTGCCAGTATTGCCACAGCCGCCTGCCCGCCCCGGAACTGACCTTCGACCACGTCATCCCGCGCGCCCGCGGCGGCCGCACCACCTGGGAGAACGTCGTCACCGCCTGCGGCGCCTGCAACCTGCGCAAGGGCTCGAAACTTCCGCGCGAATGCCACATGTTCCCCTATGAAACGCCGCGCCGGCCGAACAGCTGGGAGCTGCAGGACCGTGGCCGCGCCTTCCCGCCCAACTACCTGCACGAAAGCTGGCGCGACTTTCTCTACTGGGATACCGAATTGGAGACCTGATCCGGTTTCATCTGCCTGACATATCGGCTATCCGTTCGGAACGGAGAGCCAGCATGAACAAGCCGATACCTAATTCCCTGCGCACCCTGCCCGACGATCGCGGCCGCTTCGGCGAGTTCGGCGGCAGGTTCGTTGCCGAAACCCTGATGCCGCTGATCCTCGAACTCGAGGCGGCCTATGAAGCGGCGAAGGACGATCCCGATTTCATGCGGGAATTTCAGTATTACCTGCAGCATTATGTCGGCCGCCCCAGCCCACTCTGGTTCGCCGAACGGCTGACGAAGCAACTCGGCGGCGCGAAGGTCTATTTCAAGCGCGATGAGCTGAACCACACCGGCGCGCACAAGATCAACAACTGCATCGGCCAGATCCTGCTCGCCAAACGCATGGGCAAGACGCGGATCATCGCCGAGACCGGCGCCGGCCAGCACGGCGTGGCCACCGCAACCGTCGCCGCGCTCTTCGGCCTTCCCTGCATCGTCTATATGGGCGCCACCGATGTCGAGCGGCAGCAGCCCAACGTCTTCCGCATGAAACTGCTCGGCGCCGAAGTCCGCCCGGTCACGTCCGGCGCGGCCACGCTGAAGGACGCGATGAACGAGGCGCTGCGCGACTGGGTCGCGAATGTGCGCGATACGTTCTACATCATCGGCACCGCCGCCGGCCCGCACCCCTATCCCGCCATGGTGCGGGACTTCCAGTCGGTCATCGGGGTCGAGGCCCGCGCCCAGATGATGGAGGCCGAAGGCCGCCTGCCGGATGCCGCGATCGCGGCGATCGGCGGCGGCTCCAACGCCATCGGCCTGTTCCACGCTTTTCTCGACGATCAAGTGAAGCTGATCGGCGTCGAGGCCGCCGGGCGCGGTCTTGAGTCGGGCGAGCACGCCGCATCGCTCGCGCGCGGCCGCCCCGGCGTGCTGCACGGCAACCGCACCTACCTGCTGCAGGACGATGACGGCCAGATCCTCGAGGCCCACTCGATCTCCGCCGGGCTCGACTATCCGGGCATCGGCCCCGAACACTCCTATCTGCACGATATCGGCCGCGTCGAATACGTGTCCGTGACCGACGACGAAGCCCTCGCCGCCTTCCAGCTCTGCTGCCGCACCGAGGGTATCATCCCGGCCCTCGAACCCGCGCACGCGCTCGCCCATGTCGCGAAGATCGCCCCCACAATGGACCCGGACAAGATCATCCTGATGAATCTCTGCGGCCGCGGCGACAAGGACATCTTCACCGTCGCCCGCCATCTCGGAGAACAGATTTGAGCCGCATCGCCGCCACCTTCGCCCGCCTTCGCGATGAGGGCCGGGCGGGTCTGATCCCCTTCGTCGAGGCGTTCGACCCCGATCGCGAAACCTCCGCCACCCTGCTCGCCGGCATGGCCGCCCGCGGCGCCGATCTGATCGAGATCGGCATGCCCTTCACCGACCCGATGGCCGATGGCCCGACCATCCAGCAGGCCGGCCGCCGGGCGCTGCGCGCCGGCGCCACCCTCGCCGGCACGCTCGGCCTGGTGCGCGACTTCCGCGCCGTCAACGACACCGTGCCGCTGATCCTGATGGGCTATCTCAACCCGATCCTCTCCTACGGCGTCGAGCGTTTCACCGCCGATGCCGCCGCCGCCGGCGTCGATGGCGTCATCGTCGTCGACCTGCCGACCGAGGAGGCCGACTTGCTGCTGCCGCATCTGCGCCATCACCGCATCGATCTGATCCGCCTCGTCGCCCCCACCACGACCGACGAACGCCTGCCCGTCGTGCTCAACGACTCCTCCGGGTTCGTCTACTACGTCTCGATCACCGGCATCACCGGCACGCGCACCGCCTCGGCCGAGGATCTCGCGCGCGACATCCCCCGCCTGCGCAAGGCGACGGACATGCCGATCGCCGTCGGCTTCGGCGTCCGCACCCCCGCGCAGGCCGCGACGGTCGCCAAGTTCGCCGATGCCGCCGTGGTCGCCTCCGCCCTGATCGACAAACTCGCCGCCGGCCTCGATGCCGAGGGCAAGGCCCCGCCCGCCATCGTCGAGGCGGTGCTGGATGATGTCACCGCCCTGGCCGCGGCGGTGCGCGGCGAACGCCGCGCCGCCTGAGGGTCAGACCGCCTTGGCGCCGATATCCCGGCGGCAGAACCCGCCGGGAAAGCCGATCCGCCGCACCGCGACATAGGCGCGGTCGATCGCCTCGCGCAGGTCATCGCCCGTCGCCGTCACCGCCAGCACCCGCCCGCCAGCGCTCACCAGCGCGCCATCGCGCCGCGCCGTGCCGGCCTGGAACACCGAAG
Organism: Acidocella sp. C78; assembly: GCF_907164655.1. Lineage (NCBI taxonomy): Bacteria > Pseudomonadati > Pseudomonadota > Alphaproteobacteria > Acetobacterales > Acidocellaceae > Acidocella > Acidocella sp. C78. The sequence continues at coordinate 57,490 of NZ_CAJQZK010000009.1, read as the reverse complement.
TCTCCGGCAACCCGTCCACGCCGGCAAGGTCGATCTCGTGCCCCTTCTCATAGGCGCCCGGATAGCCCTTCGCCGCCATCACCACCGTCGCCGCCGCGCCGTCCCGCCAGTCGAGCCGGGTTTGCGGATCGAGCCGGCCCCGCGCCGCATCGGCGAGCACCGGCAGCAGGTCGGTCTTCAGCAGCGGCAGCAGCGTCTCGCATTCCGGATCGCCGAACCGCACGTTGAACTCGATCAGCCTCGGGCCGGAGGCGGTGAGCATCAGCCCGGCGAACAGAAAGCCGCGGAAGGGCGCGCCGCGCCGCGCCATCGTCCGCAGCGCCGGACGGACGATCCGCTCCATCGCCGCCCCGATCACCGCCTCCGAGGCCGCCGGCGGCGGCGCGATCGCCCCCATCCCGCCGGTATTCGGCCCGGTATCGCCATCGCCCACCCGCTTGTGGTCCGAGGCGGTGCCACAGAACAGCGCGGTCTCGCCATCGCAGATCGCGAACAGCGAAATCTCGGTGCCGATCAGGCATTCCTCGATCACGATCTCAGCGCCCGAGTCGCCATGCAGCCCGCCCTCCAGCATCGCGGCGACGGCCTCGCGCGCCTCCTCATCGGTCGCGGCGACCACCACGCCCTTGCCCGCCGCCAGCCCGTCCGCCTTGATCACGATCGGCGCCGGGTGCTCGTCGAGATAGGCCCGCGCCGCGTCGGCATCGGTGAAGCTCGCCCAGGAAGCGGTCGGAATCCCCGCCTCGTCGCAGATTTCCTTGGTGAACCGCTTCGAGGATTCGAGCCGCGCCGCCGCCTCGGTGGGGCCGAAACAGGCGATTCCCGCCGCCGCCATCCGGTCGGCAAGGCCGAGCGCCAGCGGCGCCTCCGGCCCAGGCACCACGAGGTCGATCTTCTCCGCCCGCGCGAAATCGACGAGCGCATCGATCTCCTCCGCGCCGATCCGTACGCATTCGGCGAGCGATTCCATGCCCGGATTTCCCGGCGCGACGAAGAGTTTTTCCAGCACCGGGCTCTGCGCGAGCTTCCACGCCAGCGCATGCTCGCGCCCGCCGCCGCCGACAACCAGAACCCGCATGATCAAATCCCCTGCGCTTGTGCAACCGGCGCGCGCTTAGCATAGTCCGCCGCCATGAGCGAAACCGCGGACCCCACCACCGGCAACGTGCCCGAACTCACCGTTTCCGAACTCGCCGGCGCGGTCAAACGCACGGTCGAGACCGCCTTCGGCCGCGTGCGCGTGCGCGGCGAAATCACCGAGATGAAAACCTACGCCTCCGGCCACACCTACATGGCGCTGAAGGACGAGGGGGCGAAGATCCGGGCGATCATCTGGCGCGGCAACGCCGCGCGACTCGGGCTGAAGCCGGAGAACGGCGTCGAGGTCATCGCCACCGGCCGCGTCACCACCTATCCCGAGCGCTCGGAATACCAGCTCATCATCGAGCGGCTGGACTATGCCGGCGAAGGCGCGCTGCTCGCCCGCATCGAGAAGCTGCGTCTGCGCCTCACCGAGGAAGGCCTGTTCGACGCCGCCCGCAAGCGCGCCCTGCCGCTGCTGCCGCGCATCGTCGGCGTCGTCAGCTCGCCCCAGGGTGCGGTGATCCAGGACATCCGCACCACCATCGCCCGCCGCTTCCCCAGCCGCATCATCCTCTGGCCGGTCGCCGTCCAGGGCGAGGCCGCCGCCGCCCAGATCGCCGCCGCCATCCGTGGCTTCGGCGCGCTGCCGGAAGGGGCGAGGTGCCGCGGCCGGACGTTCTGATCGTCGCCCGCGGCGGCGGCTCGCTCGAAGACCTGATGGCCTTCAATGACGAGGAGGTGGTCCGCGCCGCGGCCTCCTGCCCGATTCCGCTGATCTCCGCCGTCGGCCACGAGACCGACACGACGCTGATCGACTTCGCCTCCGACCGTCGTGCCCCGACCCCACCGCCGCCGCCGAACTCGCTGTGCCGGATCGCATGGCGCTGATCGCCGACCTTGCCCAGAGCGGCGCGCGGCTGACCGGCGCGCTCACCCGCGTCACCCAGTCGGTCCGCCTCCGGCTCGATCGCGCCGCCGCCGCCCTCCCCGACCTGCCCTCGATGATCGGCACCGCCCGCCAGCGGCTCGACGATCGCGGCGAGCGCCTTGCCCTTGCCCTGCCCCGCCTCGTCGCCGCGAAGCGCGCCCAGGCGCGAGAGGTCGCCGCCCGCCTCGCGCATCCGCGCGAGATCATCGCCGCCCGCCGCCACAGCCTCGCCCTGCTCGGCCAGCGCCTCGCCGCCCCAGCCCCCGGCCTGCTGCGGGAAAACCGGCTCCGCCTCGACGCGCTCGCCGCGCGCCTCGAAGCCCTGTCCTATCACGCAACCCTCGCGCGCGGCTTCGCGATGGTGGCGACCCCGTCCGGCGACCCGGTGACCACGCGGCGCGATGCCGGGTCGAAGCGGCGCCTCGTCCTGCATTTCGGCGATGGCACGCTCGGCGTGCGTCCCGAAACGGACCGCGCGCCGCCGGAGCAGACCAGCCTCGATCTCTGATCCGGCCGGATATCAGGAGGTCGTCGGCGCCACCGGCAGCAGCGGCCCGGCGAAGACGATCGGCATATCCGGCCTGCCGGTCGGCGAGCCGCCGGGCGGTTCCACCGTCACCGCGATCAGCGTATGCGCCCGGCGCAGCCGCGCCGGCACGTCATTCGCCGGCAGCCGTGTCGCCCCCGCCTGCACAAAGCCGATCGGCACCGGCGCCTCGCCCTGGCCAACCGCCCAGAGCTGCCAGACCTTGCCCGCCGGCGGCGCCATCCGCCCCACCGGCGCGATGTTCAGCGCGCCGTTCGTCCTCATCGCCACCGTGAACACGGGGCCCGCCTTCGTCGACAGCACCGCGACCATCGCCGGCCCCGTCGTCCCGCGCGGCAGCAGCGCCAGCAGCGCCGCCGCCACCGCGCCGGCCAGGGCGATGCCCCGCCAGACGAACAGATTGTCCCAGATCTCCCGCAGCCGGTGCCGCGGCGCCGGTGCCGCCGCGCGCGGGCTGGTTGCGCGCTCGATCGCCGCCCACACCGCCGGCCCCGGCTCCACCGGCGGCACCGCGCGCGCCAGCGGCAGCAGCCGCTCCTCCCACGCCTCCACCTCGGCCGCCAGCGCCGGATCGCGCGCGCACTCGGCCTCGAAATTCCGCCGCTCCTCGCCGCGCAGAAGACCAAGGACATAAAGCCCCGCACGGTCGGCCCCGAAATCCGGCGCGTCGCTCATTGTTCGAGACACCTCTTCAGCGCGTCGAGCGATCTCACGATCCAGCTCTTGACCGTTCCCAGCGGTGTATCGGTGCGCGCGGCAATCTCGCTATGGGAATAGCCCTCGATGTAAGACAGCAGCACCATCCGTCGCCAGTGTTCCGGCAGGGTTGCAAGGCAGCCCGCCAGCGCGCGACCATCCTCGACGGGGATGCCCTCCTCAGCGGCGATGTCGGGAATTTCATCGCCGGTGACCGGTAGCCGCCGCTCGCTATCAAGCCGGTCAAGCGCGCGGTAGCGGACGATCCCGATCATCCAGGCCCGCGCCGATCCCCGCGCCCGGTCGAAACGCGACGCATTGCGCCAGATCTGCAGGAAGGCCTCCTGCAAGACGTCCTCGGCCATCAGGCGATCGCGCAGCAGCCGCAGCGCCACACCAAGCATGGTCGGCGCCATGCGTCGGTACAGCTCCCGCAGGGCGGCCGCATCCTGTCTCTGGCAGGCCTCGATGAGCAGGCCGAGACCGTCCTCCATCGTGTTTGCCCCGCCTGGCGACGCCATCAAGATGCTGTTTCCCGGACCATCGAACATTGCTTATGGCATTACCGTCGTGGAGACAATCTGGATGCAGCCTGCCGCACCCGCAGCCAGACCGCATGCAAACGAGATCCAAAAATACAATTTAAAAGTGTTTTGTTTTCGTATATATAATTCAGGATTGTAGTTTACGGAGTCGGGTCATTAAACTCCATCCGCGCCGCTACTGGCTGGAAGCCATCGCAGGCCTTGCCGCTCTGATGGCCGCGGCGGAAACCGGAGCTTCCCGACCCAAGGCGACACCGCTCGCTGCGGGTTACCGGCCGCATCCCTACCGGGACGGGGCGCGCTGCGGGAATTGCGCCAACTACCGCGCCGTCACGCAACTCTGCGCACGGGTGCGGGGACCCGTTTCGAGTGACGGTTTCTGCAATTTTTATACCCCGCTGAGATCCCGTCCCTAGGCCTTGCAACCCGCCGGACGGAATGGGGTGGACCGCGCCGCCGAGATGGTTCACAACGCAGCGGATGGAGACCCGCATCGAACGTCTGTGCGTGGCAAACGGGCTCAGAATGACGAGCCCGCGACGTATCATTGCCCGCGTGTTGTCCGAAGCGAACGGCCACCCCGATGTCGACGAGTTGCACCGCCTCGCCCACGGCATCGACTCCAGAATATCGCTCGCCACCGTCTACCGCACCGTCCGCCTGTTCGAGCAGCACGGCATCCTGGAACGGCGCAATCTCGGCAGCCGCCGTGCGCGGTATGAGATGTCTGGCGAACATGACCATTTTCATCTTGTTGATCAGGAAAGTGGCCAGGTGATCGAATTTGACGAGCCGGAAACCGAGATGCTGATGCGCAAAGTTGCCGCCCGCCATGGTTTTGAACTGGTTTCTCTCAAGATCGAGTTGTTCGGCCGCCGCCTTGGTGCGATGACACGCACGACCGAAACAATCGACGGAGCGCCAGGCCGATGACAATCCAGCATCCGGTCGATAGTGTCGTGGCTTTCCCGGAAATCCGCGTCGGAAATCTGGGGGTGCGCCTCGCCGCCACGGCTGACGAGCTCGACGCGGCGCTCGCGCTGCGATTTCGTATCTTTTACGAGGAGCTGGGGGCCCATCCCGACGAGGCGACCCTTGCCTCGGGCCGCGACAGGGATGCCTTTGATGCGATCGCTGATCATCTGCTGGTGATCGATCATGACATCGGGGATGATGCGCGGGGTGTGGTCGGCACCTACCGCCTGATTCGCCAGGAGGCCCTTGCCCCCGGTCAGCAATTCTATTCGGCCGATGAATATGACATCGCGCCGCTCCAGCGTTTCTCGGGCCGCCTGCTTGAGCTTGGCCGCTCCTGCGTCGACCAGGCGCACCGCTCGCGCGCCGTGATGCAGCTGCTCTGGCGCGGCATCGCCGCCTATGTGTTCCAGCATGGAATCGAGCTGATGTTCGGGTGCGCCAGCCTGCACGGCACCGATCTCGATGAGCTGGCGCCGTGCCTGTCCTACCTCCACGCCCAGCACCTCGCTCCACCACATATCCGGCCGCGGGCGCTGGATGAGCGCTATGTCGAGATGCGCCGGTTGGGTGACGGCGAATACGACGCCCGCCAGGCCCTCGCCGAGTTGCCGCCGCTGATCAAGGGCTATCTCCGCCTCGGCGGCTTCGTCGGCGACGGCGCGGTGATTGACTGGCAGTTCAACACGACGGACATAGCCGTGGTCGTGCAGACGGATCTTGTGACCGAAAAATATTACCGTCATTACGAACGACAGTCCCGCTGACCCGCACCGGCGCCTCTGCCGGCGCCGCACGCATTACGACTGCAAGGTGAATTCGACGACATGGCCGAAGACGACGACACGCCGCTCCCGAGAGCCTCCTGCCGTATGACGAATGGACCGAGGACGCGCTTCGCCTCGTCGTACTGCGCGCCCTCGACCATGCCTCACGCGAAGGCCTGCCAGGGGAGCATCACTTCTACATCACCTTCGCCACCGCCCATCCCGGCGTGATCATGCCCGACCGGCTGCGCGCCCAGTATCCGGACGAGATGACCATCGTCCTGCAGCACCAGTACCGCGAATTGTCGGTCGATGCCGAGGCGCGTCGCTTCACGGTCCGTCTCTCCTTCGGTGGCGTGCCGGCGACGCTCGACATTCCGCTTGACGCGGTTACCGCTTTCGCCGACCCGGCGGTGCGCTTCGGCCTGCAATTCGCCGTCCGCGAGGCCGAGAACCCTGCCGAGCCTGAAACGCCCGAACCCCCGCCCGCCGCGCCGGCGCCGGACCAGGGCCCCGCCGAGGTCGTCAGCCTCGATGCCTTCCGCCGCCGCCCGCCCGCCAAAGACTGAGTCCGGAGAGCCGCCATGAACGCGATCACCAAGAAGACGCCCGATTTCGCCTTCAGCACCATGTTCCCCCTGGGCCATGACGACACGCCCTGGCGCAGGCTCGATCTCGGCGGCGTCTCCACCATCGAGGCGGCGGGCAGGACCATCCTGCAAATCGCCCCGGAAACCCTCTCCGCCCTCGCCTTCCAGGCGTTCCACGACGTCTCGCACCTGCTGCGCCCCGGCCATCTGCGCCAGCTCCGCGCGATCCTCGACGATCCTGAAGCCTCCCAGAACGACCGTTACGTGGCGATGGAATTCCTCAAGAACGCCAATATCGCCGCCGGCGGCATCCTGCCGATGTGCCAGGACACCGGCACCGCCATCGTCTTCGGCAAGAAGGGCCAGCGCGTCTGGGTCGAGGGCGACGAGGAGGAAGCCTTCTCCCACGGCGTCTACCGCACCTATACCGAGACCAACCTGCGCTACTCGCAGATGGCGCCGCTCTCGATGTACGAGGAGCGGAACACCGGCACCAACCTGCCAGTCCAGTGCGACATCATGGCCGCCCCCGGCGAGGCCCATGCCGAGGAATTCGAGCTGATGTTCGTCGCCAAGGGCGGCGGCTCGGCCAACAAGAGCTTCCTGTATCAGGAAACGCGGGCGATCCTGAATCCGAAAAAACTTTTCGAATTCATTGAAACCAAAGTAAAGACACTCGGAACCGCCGCCTGTCCGCCCTACCATCTCGCTATCGTCATTGGCGGCACCTCGGCCGAGACCACAATGAAGACGGTCAAGCTCGCTTCCACCCGCTGGCTCGACTCCCTGCCGACCCAGGGTTCGCCCACCGGCCACGCCTTCCGTGATCTCGAACTGGAACAGCAGATCCTGGAAATGACCCGCCAGCTCGGCATCGGCGCGCAGTTTGGGGGCAAATATTTCTGTCACGACGTCCGCGTGGTGCGCCTGCCCCGCCACGGCGCTTCGCTGCCCGTCGGCATCGGCGTCTCCTGCTCGGCGGACCGGCAGATCCGCGCGAAGATCACCAGGGATGGCGTCTTCCTCGAACAGCTCGAAACCGATCCGGCGAAATACCTCCCCGAGGTCACCGACACCCATCTGGGTGGTGATGTGGTGCAGATCGACCTCAACCGCCCGATGGCGGACATTCTCGCCGAGCTCTCGAAACACCCGGTCAAGACCCGCGTCGCCCTCACCGGCCCGATCGTCGTGGCGCGCGACATCGCCCACGCCAAGCTGAAGGAACGGCTCGACAGCGGCGAAGGCCTGCCCGACTACATCAAGAACCATCCGGTCTATTACGCCGGCCCCGCGAAAACGCCCGAGGGCATGGCCACCGGAAGCTTCGGTCCCACCACCGCCGGGCGGATGGACAGCTATGTCGAGCAGTTCCAGGCCGCCGGCGGTTCGCTGGTGATGCTGGCCAAGGGCAACCGCTCGCGCGCCGTGCGCGACGCCTGCAAGGCGCATGGCGGCTTCTATCTCGGCTCTATCGGCGGCCCCGCCGCGGTGCTCGCCCGTGACAACATCCGCAAGGTCGAGGTGCTGGAATACCCCGAACTCGGCATGGAAGCGGTCTGGCGCATCGAGGTCGAGAACTTCCCCGCCTTCATCGTCGTCGATGACAAGGGCAACGACTTCTTCGCCGATCTTTCGTGACCACGCCATGAAGTTTACCGTCGACCGGATCGACCATGTCGTGCTGACCTGCTCGGATATCGACGCGACGGCCGATTGGTATGAGCGCGTTCTCGGCATGGAGCGCGAGGAATTCGGCGCCGAGCGCCGGATCGCCCTGCGCTTCGGCGCGCAGAAGCTGAACCTGCACCAGGCCGGGCGCGATGCCGGCCCGCAGGCGGCGAAACCCGCTCCCAGCGCGCTCGACATCTGCTTCGTCACCGCCCTCGGCACCGATTTCGTCGTGAACCACCTCAAGGCCCAGCGGGTGGCGATCGTCGAGGGTCCGGCGCCAAAAATCGGCGCGCTCGGCGCCATGCGCTCGGTCTACTGCCGCGATCCGGACGGCAACCTGGTCGAAATTTCCAGCTACCTCGAAGAATGAACCTCGCCGATTTCGACTATCACCTGCCGCCCGAGCGCATCGCGGCCGAGCCGGCGCGGCCGCGCCATGCCGCGCGCCTGCTGCATGTCCGGCCGGATGGGCTCGATGACCGCACCATCCTCGACCTGCCCGCCCTTCTCGCCCCCGGCGACCTGCTGGTGGCGAACGACACCCGCGTCATCCCCGCCCAACTCACCGGACGACGCGGCGACGCGCGGATCGGCATCACCCTCGATCGTCCGCTGGCCGACGGCACCTGGCGCGTTCTGCTGCGCAACGCCCGCCGCGCCCGCCCGGGCGAGACCATCGCGATCGACGGCGCCGGCGGCATCGCCGCCGAGGTGATCGCCCGCGCGCCCGACGGCTCGGCGACCCTGCGCTTCGACTGCGACGCCGAAACCTTCCGCGCCATGCTCGACCGCGCGGCGAGCCTCGCTTTGCCGCCCTACATCCCCCGCCCCACCGGCATCTCCGAGCAGGACCGGCAGGACTATCAGACCATGTTCGCCGCCGAAGAGGGGGCCGTCGCCGCACCCACCGCCGGACTGCATTTCACCGAAACCGTGCTCGCCGCCCTCGCCGCACGCGGCGTCGGCCTCGCCACGGTCACGCTGCATGTCGGCGCGGGCACCTTCCTGCCGGTGCGCGAGGACCAGCTCGAACGCCACAAGCTCCACGCCGAGCGCGGCCTGATCGGCCCCGAGACCGCCGCGCTGGTCAACGCCACCCGCGCGCGGGGCGGGCGCATCGTCGCCGTCGGCACCACCAGCCTGCGCGTGCTGGAGACCGCCGCCGCCAAAGACGGCACCCTCGCCCCCTGGCTCGGCGAGACCGAGCTCTTCATCACCCCCGGCTACCGCTTCAAGCTCGTCGACCGGCTGATGACCAATTTCCATCTGCCGAAATCCACCCTGCTGATGCTGGTCGCCGCCTTCGCCGGGCTGGATCGCATGCGGGCCGCCTATGCCCACGCCATCGCACAGGGCTACCGGTTCTACTCCTATGGCGATGCCTCGCTGCTGGAGCGCGCATGACCGGCTTCACCTTCCACAAGCTCGGGCAGGATGGCGCCGCCCGCCGCGGCCGCCTCGTCACCGCCCACGGCACCGCCGAAACTCCCGCCTTCATGGCGGTCGGCACCGCCGGCACGGTGAAGGCGATGACGGCCGACGCCGTCCGCGCCACCGGCACCGAGATCGTCCTCGGCAACACCTATCACCTGATGCTCCGCCCCGGCGCCGATCGGGTCCGCGCTCTTGGCGGGCTGCACCGGATGATGGACTGGCCGGGCATCATCCTCACCGATTCCGGCGGCTTCCAGGTCATGTCGCTGGCGAAGCTGCGCAAGATCGACGAGGTCGGCGTCACCTTCCGCTCGCATCTCGATGGCTCGGCCCACCACCTCACCCCCGAATCCTCGACCGCGATCCAGAACGCGCTCGACGCCACCATCACCATGGCCTTCGACGAGTGCACGCCCTTCCCCGCCACGCACGATGAGGCCGCCGCCTCGATGCGCCTGTCGATGCGCTGGGCCGAACGTTCGCGCGCGGCCTTCGAACCGCGCCCCGGCTATGGCCAGTTCGGCATCGTCCAGGGCAGCGTCTTCGCCGATCTCCGCGCCGAATCCGCCGCCGCCCTCACCGGCCTCGGCTTCGAGGGCTACGCGATCGGCGGTCTCGCGGTCGGCGAGGGCCAGCAGGCGATGTTCGACACGCTGGATGTCACCACCCCCCTGCTGCCCACCGACCGCCCGCGCTACCTCATGGGCGTCGGCACGCCGGATGATCTGCTCGGCGGCATCGCCCGCGGTGTTGACATGTTCGACTGCGTGATGCCCACCCGCGCCGGCCGCACCGGCCGCGCCTTCACCTCGCGCGGCATCCTCAACCTGCGCAACGCCCGTTTCGCCGCGGAGGACCGCCCGCTCGACCCGGCCTGTCCCTGTCTCGCCTGCGCGCGCCACAGCCGCGCTTATCTGCACCATCTTTTCCGCTGCGACGAAATGCTCGGCCCGATGCTGCTGACCACCCACAATCTGAGCTATTACCAGACGGTGATGCGCGGCGCCCGCGAGGCGATCGAGGCCGGACGCTTCGCCGCCTACGCCGCCGCCACCCGCGACGCATGGAGCCAGGGCGATGACCGACACACGCTATGACGCGCTGCAACAGCTCGGCCGCGAGAGCCGCATGCCGGACTCGCCCGAGGCCGCCGTGCTCGAACGCGTCGCCGCCCCGTCCCAGGGGAAGAACTACGTGGTGCGCTTCACCTGCCCCGAATTCACCTCCCTCTGCCCGATCACCGGCCAGCCCGATTTCGCCCATATCGTGATCGACTACATCCCCGAGTCATGGATCGTGGAGAGCAAGTCGCTCAAGCTCTATCTCGGCAGCTTCCGCAACCACGGCGCCTTTCACGAGGCCTGCACGCTGATGATCGCCGAACGCCTGGTCGACCTGCTCACCCCGCGCTGGCTGCGGATCGGCGCCTACTGGTATCCGCGCGGCGGTATCCCGATCGACGTGTTCTGGCAGACCGGCGCCCCGCCCGAGGGCACCTTCCTGCCCGACCAGGGCGTGCCGCCCTATCGCGGCCGTGGCTGAGGCCGATCTCCGCGCCGCCATCGCCGCCCGCGCCGCCGCTCTCGGCTTCGATGCGATCGGCATCGCCCGCGCCCGCCTGCCCGAGAGCGTCCGCGACAATCTCCGCGCCCATCTCGCCGCCGGCCATCACGGCACGATGGGCTGGATGGAAGATCGCGCCGCCCAGCGCGGCGACCCCGCATCACTCTGGCCGGAGGCGGTCAGCGTCATCTCCCTCGGCCTGTCCTACGCCCCCGATGGCGACCCGCTCGCAACCCTGTCCCGCCCCGATCGCGGCAACATCTCGGTCTATGCCCGCAACCGCGACTATCACGACATCATCAAGGGCCGGCTGAAGCACCTCGCCCAGTTCATCGCCGCGCGCGGCGCGGGCGTGAAGGTCTTCGTCGACACCGCCCCGGTGATGGAAAAACCTCTGGCCGCCGCCGCCGGGCTCGGCTGGCAGGGCAAGCACACCAACCTCGTCTCCCGCCGCCACGGCTCCTGGCTCCTGCTCGGCGAGATCATGACGACGCTGGCCCTGCCGCCCGATCCGCCGCACGCCGACCGCTGCGGCACCTGCACCGCCTGCCAGGCCGCCTGCCCGACCGATGCCTTCCCCGCCCCCTACCGGCTCGATGCCCGGCGCTGCATTTCCTACCTCACCATCGAGCACAAGGGCCCGATCCCGGAAGCGTTTCGCCCCGCCATCGGCAACCGCATCTATGGCTGCGACGACTGTCTTGCCGCCTGCCCCTGGAACAAGTTCGCCGCCGCCGGGCGCGAACAGAAACTCGCCGCGCGCGACGATCTCCGCGCCCCTCGCCTCGCCGATCTCGCAGCCCTCGACGATGCAAGCTTCCGCACACTCTTCGCCGGCAGCCCGATCAAACGCATCGGCCGCGCCCGCCTCGCGCGCAATGTCGCCATCGCCATCGGCAATGCAGCCGAACCGGCACTCACCTCCGCCGCCGCCCGCCTCGCCGCCGATAACGATCCCGTCGTCGCCGAAGCCGGGCGCTGGGCGGTGCGCCGGCTTGAAATCGGACTGGCCCCGGCGCGCAAACCCGGCTAGCCTTCCGCACGCCATCGTGACCGGCCAACGGCGATGACAGGCGACTGCCCGAACGCGGGCAGTTTCATAACGGGAGCAGTCAATGTCTGAGTCTTTCAAGCCAAAACGGCCCGCCTGGGTGGATGACTTCAAGGCCTTCCTGATGCGCGGCAACGTGGTCGACCTGGCCGTCGCCGTGGTCATCGGCGCCGCCTTCTCGAATATCGTCAAGAGTTTCGTCGCCGACATCATCAACCCGGTCATCGGCCTGCTGACCGGCGGGGTCGATTTCTCGAACCATTTCGTCACGCTCAAGGGCGCGGTCGAACCCACCCTCGCCGCGGCGAAGAAGGCCGGCGCGGTCACGCTGAACTACGGCGCCTTCATCAACACACTGTTCAATTTCCTCATCGTCGGCTTCGCGATCTTCTGGATGGTCCGTCTGATCACCAAGCTGCACAAGGCACCGGAAGCGGCCCCCGCCGCTCCGCCCGCGCCGACACCGACCGAACACCTCCTCAGCGAAATTCGCGACCTGCTGAAGGATCGCAGCGCGACCTGACCAATGACGCGATCCGAAGCCAATTCGGATCGCGTTTCGATGACCATGCGCGCCGTTGCTGAAGTGCGCGTCGGGAACCCGAGCATGATCCGTTCACGCCGCAAATGGTCCCACGCGCAGCACGCCGGCGGTCTGTCCGCACGGACACACCGAGCAAAGGCGTCCGGCCAGATTGGGCGATCTGGCCGGACCGGACAGTACTCTCAGAACTTCGCGGTCAGACCAGCGATGAACTGCCGCGGCGCGCCCGGCTGGACCAGGATCGCGTTGGCGGTGTTCGTGCCGAGCGTATTCGTGCCGAAATAGCCGCCTTGTGTAATGTATCCGTTGACGTTGTATTTGGTGTCGAAGAGATTGTTGATGTTGAAGGATAGCTCCAGCACCTTGATGCCCCGGGAGAGACTTTTCGGAACCGGGATGTTCGCCGTGATGGAGAGGTTGGCAACATTGAACCCCGACAGCTTGCGCGACGAAACGTTGTTGGTGTTGTTGTTGAAGTAGTGCTGCGAGCCTGTGTATTGATCGAGGAAGCCGAGGGTCACCAGAGTCGAGCCCACGAAGGTGCGGTAGTTCAGGCCGAAATTCAGCAGCATGCTCGGATTATAGGCGATCGGCTCGTTGTGATAGACGATGCCGCCGGTTTCGTATTGCAGATATTTATTGTTGTCGAAGCTCGCATTGACGAAGCCGCGCCAGTGGAAGTTCGGCTCGACCGAGGCATCGAGCTGCACGCCCTGCAGGCGCGCATTCGCCGCCGCCAGTGAGGAGCTGACGATGTTCGCGTGATAGATCGAGATCGCCTCGTCGGTCAGCGTATCGTTGAAGTAGTTCAGATTCAGCGTCGCGTGATGCAAATAGGGCACGTGATTGCTGAACAGCTTGAGGCCGATTTCGTAGTCGCGCGCCTGGATCGGCTTCACGATCGACAGGTTGACCGGGTTTTGCTGATTGGCACCGAACACGTTGTCGGTCGGGTTCTGGTACGAGATCGCCATGCTGCCGTATAACGCGGCCCAGGGGACCGGCTCGTAGCGTAGCCCGATCGAGGGCTCGGCGCGGACGAAGGTTCTCGAGGCATCCCCGGCGCCTATGGCATTCGTGCCGCCGAGAGGAAGATCGTTGTGGAAATCGGTGTGGTAGGACACCTCGGCGATGCCCGGCGTGATCGAGAACCCCTTGAACGGGTGGATCGTGTCTTGCAGGAAGGCATTGGCGTAGGTGGTGTAAAGCGTGAAGCGCTGGATCTGCGCCGGGTTCTGCTGCGTCGATCCATTGCCAAGATAATTATATCCGTCGTAGGGCGAGAAATACCGCTCGTAGATCACATAGCCGCCGAACTTGATGTCGTTATAGGGCAGGTGATAATCAAAATAGAGATTGTCGCCATACTGATTTGTGGTTGGGAAATAATATTCAGTGTTAGCATTTGGCACATAAGCTGTACCTGAAAGCGGCGAATTCGTGCCGTAATTGGTAACACGATAGTGGACGCGATGACCCCAGCGATACCAGAGATTGTTGTGGAAGGTCATGTCCTTCGACAGTGCGATCGACATCTTGCTGTAGAGGATGGTGTCGCGCACCTGCAACTGCTTGAACCAGATATCCGGCGTGCCGGTGCCGTAGAACCCTGTTGTCTGCTGGCTGAAGAGCGGCGAGCCGGAATAGCCGGTCACCGTGACGCCGGGGATCGGCGTCAGCGGAATGAAATTCGGGCGCGGCGCGTATTCGACGTTGTTGTCGTTATAGACGGCGAAGCTGAGCGAGCCGTTGGAAAAATCCTTGACCAGCTTGGCATAGATCGCGTGCGACTGGGCCGGCCAGCTATAATGCCCGACCGAGGTTCCGCCCCAGTAGCTCTTCGCACCGGCATAGCCGCCGCCGATGACACCGCTCCAGCCGTCATATTCGCCGGTGTCGAAGATGAAATGGAGGTTTTCCGTCTGCTGGCTGCCATAGGCGACGCCGACCTGATAATGCGCGTGCTTCGTCGGCTGGACGGGAACATAGTTGATGGTGCCGCCGACCGAGTCGAACCAGCGCGTATCCGGATTGCCCGGGCCGTAAATGACGTTGATGCCGCTGAAGAGCTGGGTGATGGGGATCTCGTTCGAATCCCACTGGCCGTTATGCGAAATCGTGTTGTTCATCGGAATGCCGTCGAACAGCACCGTGAGACCGTTGCGCTCGGCATCGCCATTCGTCGACGACCAGCCGACCTTCGAGCCGCGCAGCTGGATCTGATAGCGCGCGGTGTCGGAATTGCCGCCATAGCCACGGATCTGCACGCCGGGCGCCGCCGAAAGCGCACCGGCCGCACTGGTCGAAGGGCCGAGCGCCTGGATGTCCTGCCGGCTGACAACAGCCTGCGACTGCGCGGATTTGAAGATCTTCTTCTTGGTGAGCTTGACGCTCGATTTGCCCAGATGTGTATAATATTTCGTTGTCGTCGTTGCCGAAACCTGCCCGGCACTGACGGTCTGGGCGTGAGCGTGCGGCATGAGCGCGATAACACTGGCGCCCGCCAACAAGCCGGCGCGCAATGTCGAACTAACGGAAACGATGTGGTATAATTTCATTATCCGGCTCTCTCCCAGAGATAAACGCGGACCACGACACTGATCATGTCGCGGTTTCCAACCAAGCGGTGAACGACACGCCCGCACTTAGAAGGTCAGTTACGTTCCGTCACGTTAAGGTTTGAAGTCATTCATCTGGGTCAGGTAACAATATGGAGCGGACCAACCGGGAATTCTGTTCATTTTATTCCGGAAAATCAGGGAGTTCTGCGATATATGAAATTGATTCTCTACAAAAGATCGAAAATTTGATTTTATATTGGAGAATTTTTCGTTATATTTTTGTTACAAAACCATTGGACGCGACTTGTCTTCCGGACCTCAGGGCCAAAACTCTGGAGCAAAAATTATCATGATGATTTCATCACATTGAAACAAACCGCAACATCCGCAATTTATCTGCGAGAAAGAAAAAATCTGCCTGCTTTTTCGGATTGGTGTTTCGCCAACGGTCTGCACCCTGATTGACACCGGTCATTTCGTTCCGGATACAGGATCGTCTGATGTCGCGGTATGAAAACTTCGTGTCAGATGATCGGCCGTGCGCTGTCCGCCGCGTCCAATCCGGCATCATCCTTCGATCACAGGAGCCTGAAACTATGAAACGCTTTATCGCTGGCGCGATCTTTGCCACCGTGCTGGCTGGCACCGGTTTCGCGCATGCCAATACGGTCGCTACCGGCAAGGCTCTTTACATGGCTCATTGCAGCGGCTGCCATCGTGCCAACGGCGCCGGGGGCGTACATTTCGGCAAGGCCGTTTCCGCAAATCTGCGGGCGCCTGGCCTTGAAACCACCTATCATCACAGCACGAAGCTGCTGGTTCGCGCCATCCTCGACGCGCGGGATGAGGACGGCGATCGGCTCGATCAGCCCATGCCCGCGTGGAAGGGCCGCCTGACCAAAGTACAGGCGCTGGACATCATCGCGTATCTCAAGACCTTGCATTCCTGAAACCGGTCAGACGCCGGCCGCAGTCAGCGGCCGAATGACAGACCATTCGGCCTGACGACACCGGCAAATCCACCCAGTCCCCTTTCCACACTCACTGGTTGGAAAGGGGATTTCATTTTCATCGACGGTCAGCGTTCCTGTTTCAGCGTCACGCGATCACCCGCGACAAAACCATGGCCAACAGAGGGTTTGCGCGAGCCTGCTGAAGCCGTCAGAATTCAGCCCAGGCTTCCTCGGTATTTTCGGAAGCGGCGACAACACCGGCCGGCACGGCGGGACGTTTCCTTGTTGTGGTCACTGGCCGGGAAGACGGGGGGCGCGGCGATGCCGGCGCCGAAACCGGCCCGCCGAGCTTGAACTGCGCAACCCGCTCGGCGAGATGCTGGGCTTCTCCCATCAGTCCGCGCGTCGCCGCGGTTGTCTGCTCCGCCATCGCCGCATTCTGCTGCGTCATCTGGTCCATGTGGCCAACCGCCGTATTGACTTGGTCGAGTCCGGCCGCCTGTTCCTTCGCCGCTTCCGCGATTTCGGCGATCAGCCCGCTCATCGTGCCAACCTCGGCCAAAATCCCGAGCATCGCCTGCTCGGTGTTGCTGACGAGTTTCACGCCGGTCGTCACTTCATGATCCGACTTGCCGATCAGCGCCTTGATTTCCTTCGCGGCATCAGCCGAGCGCTGGGCCAGGGCACGGACCTCGGTCGCGACCACGGCGAAGCCCCTGCCGGCATCTCCCGCGCGCGCCGCCTCAACCCCGGCATTCAGCGCCAGGAGGTTGGTCTGGAATGCGATCTCGTCGATAACGCCGAGAATATCGGAAATCTGCCTTGTCGACGCCTCGATCGCGCTCATTGCGGCGACGGCCTCGCGCATCACTGTGCCCGAGGTTTCGGCGCGTTCCCGCGCGGTGAGGGTCACCTGATGCGCCTCGGCGCTGCTGGTGGCGGTGCGGTTGAGCGTTGCAGTGAGTTCGTTGATCGCGGCGGCGCTCTGCTCAAGGCTGGCGGCCTGCTGCTCGGTGCGGCCGGAAAGATTGTCAGTGGCCTCGGTAATCTCCGTCGAGACCATGGAGATTTTCTGCGCGGCCTCGGCGATCGCGCGGGTCGTCTCGCGCAGGCGATTGACCGCCATGTTGAAATCCTGCCGCAGTTGCTCATGCACGCCGGCGAAGGGCTTGGTGAGCTGCGTGGTCAGATCGCCGTTCGACAGGCCGGCGAGTCCCTGGGCGAGTTCCTTGACCACGAACAGCTGCTGCGCGGCGGCTTCGGCCTTTTCCGCCTCGCTTCGGGCACGCTCCGCCTCTTCTCGCTCGCGCATGGCGGCCGCTTCCTGTTCCAGGCTCAGGGTCTTCCGGGCATTTTCCTGAAAGACCGCGACGGAGCGCGCCATGTCGCCGATTTCGTCGCGACGGCCGACCTCGACCTCGACATCGAGATCGCCGCGCATCAGCCGCATCATGGTGCCGCCGAGGGCGCGCAGCGGCCCGGTAACGCCGCGGCGAATGATGATCTGGGCGATCGACATTACCATGATGAAGCCGACAATCAGGCTGATGAAGGTAACGATGATCGTATGTCGGGTTTCCTGCGACATCTGCGCAAGGCGGGCGCTGGTCAGCCTGTCCATCCTGGTGCGCTCGGCGATCATGTCCGCCGTGAGGGACGGCAGCGACGCGATGCAGTTGGTCAGCAGGCGCTCGCGGGTCGGGAGATCGGTCAATACATCCGTACTGCCATTCACCGGCGGCGTCGCCGCGACACAGCTCTGCTGCGCCAGGGCATTGCCGCGCCGCTTGAAGGCTTCCAGCGTTCCGCGCTCGGACGGCAGGGCCTTGATGGCGCCGTCAAGCATCGTGTTGAAGAACGCCACCGACTGCCGGGCCCCCTCGCCTGCCTTGTCGTAGGTATTCGGCGTCGTGGCCAGCGCCTGCCACTCAAGATCGACCACGAAGGTCTGGATGGCGCGGTTGGCGAGAATTTCGAGCACCTCGGCGCGGGCCACGGTTTTGGTGATCGCTTCGGCGTTGCGATCGATCCGGGCGATGGCAAGGCTGGAATAGATGCCGGCCGCGAGGGCGAAGACGGCAAACAGGGCAAGAACGAGGTTGAATTTGAGGGATATGGACAGCGAGCGCATGCGATCTTCCATTCGTCATCATCGGCTTGCGCACCCCGGCGGACACAGGCCGTTACTCATAGAGATCACCTGCGGCATGGTTCGTGGTCTCCTTCCGTCCGCCGCAATACCGGGACGTTCAAAGTTATATCCCATGCACATGTTTAGAATTGATTAGCGCCTTTCGGGTGCCGGCCGCTCTCGCCTCTACGCATCCAGATTCAGCAGCGAGATGATCCGCGCCGCAAGGGCGGCCGGGTCGGGTGCTGCGATACGTTGCTCGACGATCAGCGCGGCAAGGCCATGAACGATCGACCAGGCGGCGAGCGTGACGGCGGCGGCATTCGCAGGCCCGACGCGCTGCGCGACGCGATCGGCCAGCACCGCAAACGCGCCGTGCCGGGCCGGGGGCCCGGCGCTCATATTCCGCTTTGCATGGACGCCGCTGAACATCAGCCGGAACAGATCCGGATGGGCCACGGCGAATTCGACATAGGCGACTCCCTGCCGGCAGAGCGCAACCCGGTGATCGGGATCGGTATCGGCGGCGCGGAGATCCGCTTCGAGCAGGCCAAAGCCGTGATCGGCAATCGCGGCCAGCAGGGCGCTCTTGTCCGCGAAATGACGATAGGACGCGGTAGGGGAAACGCCCGCGGCGCGCGACGCAGCACGCAGGGTAAGGCCGGCCACCCCCTCGTCGCGGAGCAGGATCGCGCCCGCCTCGATCAGGCTCTGACGCAGGTCGCCATGGTGATATTTTGAAGTTGACATCGTTAACATTTGCATGAGATGTTGACATTGTAAACATGAAATTGCGCTCCGGGCGCGACGACAAGACTCGCCAATCGGGGCAGATGACCCCGACCGGCCAATCACCCTATCAGGAGCGGGATTATGATGACCCAGGCTGAAATCGCGGACCTGTCGGCGTATCCCGATCTGGTCGTTGTCTTGCTGGGAATGAAAGTCAGGAAACTCGCCGGCCTGCGCACGCTGTTCGGCGTCGGCCGGCCGATCGGGGCGATGGCGCGACTGGGCCCGGACGGGCTGCTGCACCACGAGACATTCCTGTGGCGCATCAACCATGTCGGCATACGGCAATACTGGCGCGATCTGGAGTCGCTCGAACGCTTCACCCGCAGCGAGCCGCACAGGCTTTGGTGGCGCGCGTTCAGCGCCGATACCGGCGGGACCGGGATATGGCATGAGGCCTATCAGCGCGGCGGCGGGATGGAGGGAATCTATCTCGATCTGGACCTTAAGACGGGGTTCGGCGCGTTCGCGCCCCTGAAGACGCGCGACCGCGACACTGCGTCGTCGCGCCAGCGCCTGACCGGGCGTCCCTGATGTGAATGGAGCCGGATATCGAATTCGGGCCGGGCATCGCACGATCGCAATTCTGCCCGTGGCTCCGGACACGATCAGGCGAGCGAGGAAAGGTTTTGCCGCCGCCGGGTGTAACCTTTGGGGAATTCGAACATATTTGGGAGAAGCGAATGCGATTGGCGCATGCGCGGCCCCATTACGGAAGCAGTCAGAATGAAACTCAAAGCCTCCATGCTCACGCTCGGCACCGCAATCAGCCTTGGCGGGCTCGTCGCCGCCACCGTTCCGACCCCGGCTTTCGCGGCCTGCTCGGGGAAGATGTCGAATTGCGGGGGCAAGAAGACCAGCCAGAAGGGCGGGCAGCAGAAGCCGGCGCACGCCATGAAAAAAGGGTGTTGCGGCAGCAAGTGACAACCACCTTCCCCTGAGAGCGGATGCATGGCGGCCGGTACGATGCTCCGGCCGCCGGCAGACGGCACGGGAGGAGATATGCAACCGGCGACAGCGGCGAGCTGAGGACCCCGTGACATTCAAGGACAAGGCCGCGGCGGCCGTGGATCTCGTCGCCGCGTTGGGCGAGATCGAATCTTCGGGCCGAAACCTGGTGACCGCCCTGCTGGGGACCGCGCCGTTCGTCGAATTCGAGCATTATCCTCCCGATGACGTTCGCGATCCGGTGACCGGGGCGCAGTATTACTTCCATGCCCATCGCGGGCGGATCGAAAGCGGGCATATCCACTGCTTCCTGCGCCGGAAGAGCAAGGCGGGGATGACGCATGTGCTTGCCATCGGCCTCGATGATCATGGCCGCCCCTGCAGGATGTTCACCACCAATCTCTGGGTCACGAATGACGATTATGTGAAGGCGGAGCGCCTGATCACGCAATTGCACCGCATGGCCTGGCGGGATGCTCCGGGGGATGCCGGCATCAACAAGGCGCTCGGCGCGCTGTTCAGGCTTTATCGCCCGCAGATCGCGGCGCTGCTGCGCCGGCGGGACCGGCGGCTTGCCCGGCACGCGGCGCGGATCGCGCCGCTTGACCCCAAGACCGACGAAAGGCTGGAAATTCTCAGCTCCATGCGGATCGACCTGCCCGCCACGCTGGCGCGGCTGCGCGATCGGCTGGAACCGATGCCGGGCGGCTGAGCCCGCAGCCGGCGGCGTTCAGGACGGCCCGCTCGCGCGCAGGGGATTGAAGAACGCGAGAATATCCTCCGCCAACAGGTCCGGCTGCTCCATCGCGGCGAAGTGCCCTCCCCGCTTCATCACGGTCCAGCGCCTGATATCGGTGAAGACGCGAGCGGCCACCGAACGCGGCGGGCGCAGGATTTCATGCGGAAATTCGGCGTAGCCCATCGGCACGTCGATCGTGGTGCCGGGCGGCTGGATGACGCTGCCATGGGCGCGGGCATAATAAGGCCAGAAGGATGACCCGATGGCGCCGGTGAACCAGTAGAGCGAGATGTTCGCGAGCATGCGGTCGCGATCGATCGCGCGCTCGATGACGCCGCCGCAGTCCGACCAGGTGCGGAATTTTTCCACCATCCACGCGGCAAGTCCGGCCGGCGAATCGACCAGCGCGAAAGCCAGAGTTTGCGGCTTGGTGCCCTGAATGCTGGTGTAGGCGGTCTCCTCCCGCGTCCAGTCGTCGAGGCTGTCGAGATAGCGGTTTTCCTCGTCGGTATTGTCGGGCGATGCGGAAATCGCGTTGCGGGTGGCCATGAGATAGTTCAGGTGTATTCCCAGCAGGCGTTCCGGATACACGACGGCAAGCCGGCTGGCGACTCCCGAACCCCAATCGCCGCCCTGCGCGCCGAACCGCTCGTAGCCGAGCACATCAGTCATCAGATGCGCGAGGATGTCGGCCATTCCGGGAACGCCGTGGCGCTGCTGGCCCGGCCGGAACGAGAGGGTGAAGCCAGGCAGCGACGGCGCCACCACCGTGCAGGCATCGGCGGGGTCGCCGCCGAACCGGGCGGGATCGGTAAGGCGGGGAATGATGTCGAGAAACTCGAAGACAGATCCGGGCCAGCCATGCATCAGCAGGAGCGGCATTGGCGAAGGGCCGCGGCCTTCCACATGCAGAAAATGCAGCGGTGCGCCGGCAATCTCGACGCGGAACTGCGCGAAGCCGTTGAGCGCGGCTTCCTGTGCGCGCCAGTCGAACCGGGTTTCCCAATAGGTCGCGAGTTCGCGCAGATAGCCGACATCGGCGCCGTATGCCCAGGGCGCTCCGGGCACTTCGTCGGGCAACCGGGTGAGCTGGAGCCGCTGGCGCAACGCGCCGAGCGCGGTCTCGGGAACGTTCAGGCGAAATGGCTCAGGTCCCGCGATCATCTATCCCCCATCCTTAATCCGGGCACAGTCGCCGTGCAGAGCCGGCGCCGGAGCGTGAAACCATAGCATCATCCGATCAGATGGAGTCATCTGGTCGGATAAAGATGCTTTTTATCAATACCATAGAGCAACGAGGCACGAAACCTTGCACGGATCGGCGCGCCAGGCGCGCAACCAGATTTTCGCGCTGAAGTTGCATATCACAAAGTTGCCGCGGCATGACTGCTCTATTGCAGCACCCCCCGCCATCCCGATCAGTCCGCCGGCAACACCATGAACCACCGTATTTTCCGTTTGCGTGAATCCTTAAAGCGCTCTAATTATCGTTAATAATACTATCAACAATCGTTCACTAATTGAGAACTTTTTAACTTTTCTATATTTACTCAGCAGTCGGTAATATAGGCGACAGTTGGTGCTTTGAAGAATGATTGCACGAGACGTGGTTTGCGCTTGATGGCGGCGAGTTGGGCTTCGATTTTGTCCTGAAGCTTTTCGCCTTGGCGTAGCGGAGTCCGGGCGACGCCCGTCCGCTTCATGTGGCTCCAGACCAGTTCATCTGGGTTCAGGTCAGGGGCGTAGCCTGGCAGAAAATGCAACGTCAGCATTCCATTGGTCGACGCCACGTAGGCTTTCACCAGCGCTGTTTTGTGGGCAGGCAGCCCGTCGAGGACCAGGTGCACCGGCCTCGTGCGGTGCCGCATCATCCGGCGTAGCAGCGCTACGAACAACTCAGCATTCAGGCCGCCTTCATAAGTGCAATACCAGAACCCGCCGCGGGCTGTCACCGCCGAGGCGGCGCTGATCGATTGCCGTTGGCCCGGACGCTCGACGATCGGCGTCTGTCCCTTCACGCCCCAGGTCTTGCCATGCACGGCGTCGGCCCGAAAGCCGGACTCGTCCCAGAAAAAGACCTCGCCGCCACAGGACTTGGCCTGCCTGGCGATTTCAGGAAACCGCTCACGTCGCCATGCCTCGATCGCCTCCGGATCGCGCTGATAGGCACGCTGCAACGGCTTTTGCGGCGTCAGGCCCAGTTTCGACAGCAGTTCGCCCACAGCCGTCACACCGAGTTTGATACCAAACTTGCGCTCGATCAGTTCGGCCACAACGTGCCGGGTCCACAGCCCGAAATCCAGGCCGTATTGGCGCGGATCGCGGCCATTGATCCAACGCAACACCTGCTGCTCCTGGCGCGGCGTCAGACGCCGCGGCCGGCCGGTTGCCGGCCGTGACCGCAAGGCTTTCACCCCGACCCCAGGCTTCGATGCCGCGCTGAGCCATTTATAGATTGTTGTGCGGCTGAACCCGTATGAGGCAATCACCAAAGAGGCCGCTTCGCCCTCGCGCACCCGCTCTACAGCCATCAGCCGGATGGTTTCCAGGGTGCGATGATCAAATCTGCGACCGTCCCGTTTCATGCCAGAATTATATCATCCCCGCAAACATACGACTAGCAAAATGTCGTCTTAATTACCGACTGGTGAGTAAATCCCGTCGAGATCACATGAACACAACATTCCCGCCACGCCGCAAGATTTTTTTACGACGTCACTACCTGTTTGGCCTGCCACCACGTTTTCTGCTGGCCACAGGTCTGGCGCTGATCATCCTTCCGTTCTTTTCCTGATCGGGACCAACGCGACCTGTCTTTGACACGCCTCCGGCAGCGGCTCAGTGTGAGCGGCACCAGATTTCAGTCCGGAGTGTTGCCATGGCCATAAATTCAAGGCAGTTCCGCATCCAGCCCAGCGTGCCAATCGACCTGTCGTCCTGGCCGACCGCCATCGATCCGCTGTTCGATTCGAAAGGCGCGTATCGCACCGAGCTGGACGATCACGTCAAGCGGCTCAGCGAAATGCAGCAATTGCTTTACGCCTCGAACCGCCACGCCGTGCTGATCATTTTCCAGGCGATGGACGCGGCCGGCAAGGATGGCGCGATCAAGCACGTGATGTCCGGCGTGAACCCGCAGGGCTGCCAGGTCTTCAGCTTCAAGCATCCGAGTGCCGTGGAACTCCAGCACGACTTCCTCTGGCGCACGACGCGCAACCTGCCCGAACGCGGGCGGATCGGCATCTTCAACCGCTCCTATTACGAGGAGGTGCTGATCGCGCGCGTACACCCCGAAATCCTCGCCAACGAAGGCGTGCCCGAGCCGCCGAAGGAGGTCAGCTCGATCTGGGATCACCGCTACCGCTCGATCAACGATCTCGAACGCCACCTCTCCGGAAACGGCACGAAAATTGTCAAGATCTTCCTGCACATCTCGAAGGAGGAGCAACTGCGCCGGCTGATCGACCGGATCGACGATCCCTCGAAGAACTGGAAATTCAGCACCGCCGATGTCGAGGAACGGAAATTCTGGAACGACTACATGGCCGCGTATCAGGACTGCCTGAACGCGACCAGCACGGTCGATTCTCCCTGGTACGCGGTGCCGGCGGACGACAAGCGCAACGCCCGCCTGATCATCTCGAACATCCTGCTGGAGACCATGCAGGAGCTCGACATGAACTATCCCAAAGTCAGCGGCAAGCGGAAGAAGGAACTCGCCCGCATCCGCGAGGATCTCGCGAAATCCTGACGTGTCGTCAGGCTTTCTTACGCTCGCCGCCCAGATAGGCGGCCTGCACCTCAGGCGAGGTGAGCAGCGTCTTCGCATCGTCCTCGATGACGAAGCGGCCAACCTCCAGAACATAGCCGCGATCGGCGAGTTTAAGCGCGCTGCGGGCGTTCTGCTCGACGATGAGGATGGTGACGCCGCTATCGGCGATCTCGCGCAGGGTGCGGAAAATGCCCTGGACGATGATCGGCGCGAGGCCGAGGCTCGGCTCGTCGAGCAGCAGCAGGCGCGGCTTGGCCATCAACGCCCGGCCGATCGCCAGCATCTGCTGCTCGCCGCCGGACATCGTGCCGGCGAGCTGGCTGCGGCGCTCGGCGAGGCGGGGGAACATCTCCAGCACGAAGTCGAGCGAGCCGGCGACCTCGCCCGCCGGGCGGGTGAAGGCGCCGAGGCGGAGATTCTCCATCACGCTCAGCGTGCCGAACACCCGCCGCCCCTCGGGCGACTGGGCAATGCCGAGGCGGACGATCCGGTCCGCCCCCATGCGGGTGATGTCGGTGCCATCGAAGACGACCGACCCGCCGCGCGGCGACAGCAGCCCCGAGATCGTGCGCATCAGCGTGGTCTTGCCGGCGCCATTGGCACCGAGAATGGCCACGATCTCGCGCGATTCCACCCGCAGCGAGACGCCCTTCAGCGCCTCGATCTGACCGTAATTAACCTTGAGATCGGCGATTTCGAGCAGGCTCACGATACGCCCTCCTCCTCGTCGTCATCGCGCCCGAGATAGGCCTCGATCACCTGCGCGTCGTTGCGGATGTCGTCCGGCCCGCCCTCGGCGATCTTCTGGCCGAAATTGATCACCACGATCTTGTCGGCGACGCTCATCACCACGTTCATGTCGTGCTCGACCAGCAGCACGGTGATGCCGCTGTCGCGGATGCCGAAGATCGTCTCGCTGAGCGCGGCCGACTCATTGTCGTTCAGGCCGGCGGCCGGCTCGTCGAGAATGATCATCTTGGGATCGGCCGCCAGCGTGCGGGCCAGCTCGACGCGGCGCTGCACGCCATAGGGCAGCGAGATCGCGCGGTCATGCGCGAACTGGTCGAGATCGAGCCGGCGCAGGATCTCGTGCGCGCGGTCGGAAAGCTCCGCCTCCTCGCGCCGCTGCGACGGCAGGCTGAGCAGCCCCTGCCACCATTGCTGGCGCACCCGCAGGTGGCAGCCGGCGCGAACGTTTTCCAGCACCGACATTTCGGGAAACAGCCTGATGGTCTGGAAGGTCCGCATGATGCCGGCGGCTGCGACGAGATGCGGGCGGCGGGCGGTGATGTCCTGCCCCTCGAAGCGGATGCTGCCTCGGTCGGCCGGTAGACGCCGGTGATCATGTTGAACACGGTCGTCTTGCCGGCGCCGTTCGGCCCGATCAGGGCGACGATCTGCCCTTTGTCGACGGTGAAGGAGAGCTTGTCGACCGCGCGCAGCCCGCCGAAGCGGATGCCGACCCCCTGGAGTTCCAGCAGCGCGCTCATGCCCGCGCCCCCCGCCGCGGCCACAGGCCCTGCGGGCGCAGCACCATCACCAGGATCATCGCGAAGCCGAAGACCAAGTAGCGGTATTGCGCGAAGTCGCGGAAGACCTGGGGCAGCACGAACATCAGCGCGGTGCCGAGCAGCACGCCGGGAATCGAGCCCTGGCCGCCGACGATGACGATGGCGAACAGCGTCACCGATTCGGTGAACTTGAAGGAGGACGGGCTGACCGTGGAGAGCTGCACCGCAAACAGCGTGCCGGCGAGGCCGGCGAGCCCGGCGCCGATGGCGAAGGCGAGCGTCTTCACCTTGCGCGGATTGACACCGATCGTCGTCGCGGCGAGTTCGTCCTGCTTGAGATAGCGCAGCGCGCGACCGAATTCCGAGCCGTCGAGATTGCGCATCAGCACGAGCACGATGCCGAGCACCACCCAGTCGAGCCAGTACATCGCGCTCTGGCTCTCGATCTGCAGACCAAACAGCGAGGGCACGCCGATGCCGGTGATGCCGTCCGACCCGCCGGTGAGGCCGAACAGGTCGTTCTGCATCGCCAGCACGAAGATTGCGTTGAAACCGATGCTGGCGACCAGCAGGTAGTCACCGCGCAGGCGGATCAGCGGGGCGGCAAGCAGGGCGCCGAACGCAGCCGCGAGCAGGATGGCGAAGGGGATGGTCAGGAAGATCGGCCAGTTGAAGGTGACGTTCAGGATCGCCGTGACATAGGCGCCGATGCCGAAATAGACGGCGTGCCCCATGTCGAACATGCCGGCGCGGCCGAGGATGATGTCTTCGGACAGGGCGACGATGCCATAGATCGCGAAGATCGCGGCGACGGAGACCCAGGCGCTGTTCAGCGCGAGCGGCAGGAACAGGCCGAGGATCCAGACGGCGATGCCGACATTGCGGGTTGCGGTTGCGCTCATCACACCTTCTCCGCGACGCGTTCGCCCAGAATTCCCGAAGGCCGCACCAGCAGGATTCCGATCAGCAGCGCGAAGGTGATCGCATCCTGCCAGGAGCTGGAGAGGTAGCCGGCGGCGAAGGCGTTGAAGAGGCCGAGCAGAATGCCGCCGAGCATCGCCCCCGGAATGTTACCGATGCCGCCGAGTATGGCGGCGATGAAGGCGTAAAGCCCGTAGGTCCAGCCCATGGTGAAATAGACTTCGCGATAATAGACGCCGACGAACAGCCCGCCCACCGCGCCGAGCGCCGGGCCGATGATGAAGACGCTGGCGATCACGCGGTTGACGTTGATGCCCATCAGTCGGGCGGCGTCCTGGTCGATCGCCGCGGCGCGGATCGCGGTGCCGAAGCGGGTGTGGTTCACGAACAGATAAAGCGCCGCCATCAGAACGAAGGAGACAACAATGATCATCACCTGCACGAAGCTGATCGAGGCGCCCGCGATGTGAAACGTGATCGCCGGCAGCAGGCCGGAGGGAAATACGCTGACCTGGGGGCTCCAGATCAGCATGATTCCGTTCTCGATCAGCAGCGATGCGCCAAGCGCCGAAACCACGGCGGCGAGGCGGTCCGCCTTGCGCAGCGGCCGATAGGCGGCGAGTTCGAGCACGACGCCGGCGACCGCCACCACCACGACCGCCGCAACGAAGGCGAACACCAGCAGGGCGGCGCCGGGATGGCCGGCACCGCCGAGCGAGGTAAGGAAGGTCAGGCCGATGAAGGCGCCGAGGATGCAGAGATCGCCATGGGCGAAGTTGATCAGGCGCATCACGCCATAGACCATCGTGTAGCCCAGCGCGATGAGCGCGTAGATGCCTCCGACCGTCAGGCCGTTGAAGACCTGCTGGATGAACGTTCCCATGGCGATGCCTCCTCCGCGCGCGATCGGGTCGTCAGCCGGCCTTGGGGGCCGGGTAGACGATCGTGTAGCTCCCGTCGGCATTCACCTCGAAGGCGGTGAACGGGCTGCCGACGCGCTTGCCCTTGGCGTTCCAGCGGAACTGGCCGGTCAGGCCATCGAAGCTCTTCATGTTGTGCAGGTAATGTTCGAGCTTCGCCGGCTTGACGCTCTTGGTCTGCTCGATCGCCTGCATCACCGCGCGCATGCCATCGGCATTGGTGAGGGTGAACACCGAAGGCGGGCTCTGGTGATATTTCGCCTTGTAGGCGGCGACGAAGGCCTTGGCGGCGGGATAGGGAAGCTGTTCCGGGCCGGGGACGTTGACGATGATGGCGCCCTTTGCCGCTGAACCGGCGATCTTGCCGAAGGCGACGTTCTGGTTGGCGTCACCGCCGACAAAGGCCGCGTTGATGCCGAGCTGGGCCATCTGCGCCTTGATCAGCCCGCCATCCGAGTAATAGCCGGAGAAATAGATCGCGTCCGGCTTCAGCGCCTTCAGCTTGGTCAGCACCGGGGTAAAATTCTGCGAGCCGGCGGAGATGAAGGACTTGTCGATCACCTTGCCATGGTCGGCCTTGATGTTCTGTATCACCGCATCGGCGAGGCCGGTGGCGAAGCTCGAATGGTCGGTCAGCACCGCGATGCGCTTGAAGTGGCGGGCATCGACCATGTAGTGCGCGGTGAATTTCGCCTCGGCGCTGTTGGGCGCCGCGTTGCCGAACCAGGTCTTGTAGCCGCGCGCGAGCAGCTTGTTGCTGGTGCCGTCCGAGGTCTGGATAACGTTCGAGCGCGCATAGATCGGCTCGGCCGCGAGGGCGGCGCCGCTGGTGTAGGAGCCGACCACGGCAATCACGCCATCATTGACCAGCTGGCGCGCGCAGATGGCGGCTTGGGAGGCCTTGCCTTCATCGTCGCAGGCCTTGACCTCGATCTTGCGGCCGAGCAGGCCGCCCTTGGCGTTCTGCTGCTCGGCCAGCAGCTTCACGGCCTTTTCGATGCCCTGCCCCTCATCGGCATAGGCGCCGGTGATGGGCGCCTGCACGCCAATCTTGATCGGCCCAGAGGCGGCATGGCTGACAACGGTGGCGGCCACCAGTGCGATTGCCGATGCCAGCCCGATCCCCGTTTTATGTTCCATCGCGATCTCCTTGCGTCATACGACTGCCCAAGCCTGTCGCAACCGCGCCCGCATTGCAACCTTTTGCGGACGAAGTAAAACACCATGAATGATCGGTCGCTGCGGAAAAAGGCCGGAAATCTTATTACAATTCCTGCTATCGATCTGCCCGATCTCTCTGGCATCATATAATTTTGATCTGTATTTTTTAAATAAAAACGAAAAATATTCGTCCCATGACTGCCCTGCCCGCTCGCAGAATCGAAACGAATTTCGATTTCAGAAATTCATCGGCAGCCACGGCGCCATCTTCACCAGCGCCGTCGAGTTGATCACGCTTGCCCATCACGCGCTCGACCGGCGGGTTTTCGCCGAGAGTGCGGTCCGCGTCGCGCTGTGGCCGGCCGGCCGGAAACCTGGCGCTGCGGCATGCCCGACCTGCTCGGGCCTGTGGCGCAACATCCGAACGGGCTCGTGACAAAAAGGCCCGACCAAGCGTCTCGCCTGGTCGGGCCTCTGCAGTCACGAACCGCGCCCTATCGAGTGGCCTGGGCGCGGTCCAAAAGTTCGAGCGTCAGCCGCGAGCCGCCATACGGCTGCCGGTAATGACAGGATATGACAGCGTGCTCGCAACGGTAATCTCTACGTCCCTGCCCCGCACCAGATCAGCCGGGATCACTGCGGCGCCATTGGTCCACCGACCGTTGGCCTCCACATCATGCCAGCCTTCCGCAAGGCGGGGATGATCGAGCGCGATCAGTTCATCCCCGGCCTTCAGCGCGCCGATCTTGACACCCAGCTCGCGGCGATCGCGCGGATCGGCGGTCAGTTCTCCAGGGACAGCAACACGGGATGCGATCACCACGCTGCCGTCAGCACGATAGATTGTTGCGATGTCGGCCTCGGACGTCATCTCGATCCCGGCCCGGTCGAGAATCCGCGCCCGGACCCGCTCGACGACTGCGCCATGGTCGGCAAACGGCGCGCAGCTGCGTGTCTCGCGCAAGGTCTGCGCGAAATCCGGATGCAGGATGAGCGCCTGGCCGCCATTCTCGAATGCGGCGCGGTTTCCGGTTTCGAGGTAGCTTTCCGCCGCCATCCCCTCGGCGAGCAGCACCGCGTGGAACGGCAGTTCAACATGGAAGTAGGTCACCTCGCGCATCTCGATTTGCCGGATTGTTACGCCGTTGACCAGGATCTTGGCCGGGATCAGCAAGCCATCGAGATAGAAAGCGTGATCCGGAGACACAACCAGATCCCGCGCGGGCACACCCTCCGCGATGGCGTGCGCGGAAATGACGATCGGCTGCACCGTTTCCGGCCGCGGATGGCGCGTCAGATCGATGGTACGGCGCCCAAGCCAGACGACCGGCGCCGTGCCGCCATCATGCAGAATGACGGTTTCTCCGGCTGAAAGATTTTCCACCGGCACCGGGCCGCGCGCCGTCGCGATAAGCGTCCCTTCGGCAAAACACGGGTTGTTCGGGCTGGAGCTGGCGCCTTGGTCCAGGGTCAGGCCGGCGCCGCCGGGAACGATGGTCGGATTATAGATCTGGCCGCCGCTCGAGACAGTGACCGTTTGCGTGGCATAACCGCTGTTGAAGAACGTGTCCCCGATCGACTCGCCGCCCGAGGAAATCGTCACCGGGTCCGAATTCAGCAGGTTGCCGCTGGTCACGCCACCCGAGTTTACATAGAGATAACCGTGGGTGAGGATCGAGTTCAGCAGTTCGCCGCCGCTATTCACGCTGACCGTGTTGCCGCCGTTTTGAGCCGGCGTGTTCAGGCCGGAAACAACAGCACCAGACTCCACAATCAGCGTCGTGTTCGCGCCAAGCGCGATCGGACCATTATATGTGGTGGCGCCGCTCTGATAGACCGTACCTGTTCCGGTGCTTACCGCCGACCAGGTGCCGCCGGAGAGGATCGGCACATTGTTCTGCGCATTGCCCGATTTGTCGAGAAATCCACCGACGACATTGGTCCCCGCATTGGTGACCGAACTGATCAGACCACCCGCCGTCGCGGTATTGTTCGAGGCCGTCGCACCGGAACTGATAACCAGATATCCACCGCTCGTAACCGTGGCGCCGGAAATGGTGGCCCCGCTCTGAACCGTCGGACCATTGCTGTCGGTGAAACCGCTGCTGGCGACGTTGATATAGGTGTCGTTGATCGACGAACCGCCGGACGAAATCGTTTCCAGATTGGAGTTGAGCACGTTGCCGCTGGTAACGCCGCCAGAGGAAACATTCAGGATGCCGTTGATCAGCACCGAGCTGAGCAGCGTTCCGCCGGCGCTGACATTCACGGTATTATTGCCGTTGTAAGGCGCCGGGGTCAGCAGGCCGGAGACAACAGCGCCGCTCGAGATATTCAGCGTCGCACCCGCATCAAGCGCGACCCTGCCCGTGTAGGTGGTGCTTCCGCTCTCATAAACCGTTCCGGAACCGGTGCTCACCGCCGACCAGGTGCCCGATAGAACCGGCACATTGGTGACTTGGCCACCATTGATATCGACGAACCCCCCGACGACATTGGTCCCCGAGTTGGTGATCGAACTGATGAAGCCGCCCACCGTTGCCGTATTGTTCGAAGCGTTCGCACCGGAACTGATAACCAGATATCCACCGCTCGTAACCGTGGCGCCGGAAATGGTGGCCCCGCTCTGAACCGTCGGACCATTGGCGTCGTTGACGCCGCTCCCCGAGATATTCGCGTAGATGTCGTTGATCGACGAACCGCCGGACGAAATCGTTTCGGCGTTTGAGTTCAGCACGTTGCCGCTGGTAACGCCGCCCGAAGAAACGTTGAGAAAACCATTGATCAGCACCGAGCTGAGCAGCTCGCCGCCGGCGCTGACATTCACGGTATTGTTGCCGTTGTAAGGCGCCGGGGTCAGCAGGCCGGAAACAACAGCGCCGCTCAAGATATTCAAAGTGGCGCCTGGTTCGAGAGCAACCTGCCCCGAATAGGTGGTGCTTCCGCTCTGATAGACTGTTCCGGAGCCGGTGCTCACCGCCGACCAGGTGCCGCCGGAAAGGATCGGCACGTTGGTAACGGTACCTGAACGATAGTCGAAGCCGCCCGAGACCGCGTTTCCGGAACTGACAAATCCACCGACCCCCGCGATATTGTTCGACAAGGTCGCGCCAGTGTTGGCGGACAGAACGCCGCCACTGACCGCGGTGTTGCTGGTCGCTGTGGCGCCGGACTGGACGTTGACCGTGGCGCCGCTGGAAATGACCGAGTCAAGAACCGTGCCACCCTGCGAGACGGTCGCGTTAGTGGCGCTCGTGAGGACCGAGCTAAGCAGTTCGCCCCCGGAGGACACATTGATCGCCGCATTGGCGCCGCTCGAAACCGTCAGCCCGGAGACAATCGCGCCATTCTGAATATCCAGCGTTGTGTTGCCCAATACCACAGGACCGCTGACCGTCGTGCTGCCGCTGGTATAGACGGTCGCGCCACCGGAATTCACCGCCGACCACGCAGAAAATCCGGTCAACACTGTTGGCACCGGCATGTAGGGCTGATCGACAATTGCACCGGTCTGGTAATTCGCCGTTGCGCCGGCACTGACGAATGTGCCTGATACAATGCCACCGGAGGAAACGTTGACCTGCCCGTTAGTGCCGGTCACGGTGTTGTCGAGGCTGGCACCGCCCGCGGATACCTGCAGGTTGGCCCCGTTGAGAACGGAGCTTTCCACCACGCCGCCACTCGAAATTTGAATTTGTGCGCCCGTGCCTGACCCGACTTAGAGCCGGACCGAAAAAGATAGTTGAGCGATTTCAGTAAGTTGTGATTCAGTTCGTTTGCGAAGACGGACGGAGACACGATGACCTGGACTGAAATCGCTCGGCGACGATATTGCCGGGCCGGATTGCGCTACGCAAGCGACCTCACCGACGCTGAATGGGCCATGATCGAGCCGTTCATGCCCGCTCCGCAGCATCGAGGCCGACCCCGAAGGGTGGCGCTTCGAAGGATTGTGGAGGCCATCTTCTACATGCTGGCAACCGGCTGTCAGTGGCGCCAGATCCCGAAGGAATTCGCTCCGTTCACCACCGTGCAGGGGTATTTCTACCGCTTCTGTCGTGACGGCACGTTCGATCGCATCAATCACGTCCTAGTCATGCAGGCGCGGGAAATGGCCGGACGCGAGGCTTCACCCACAGCCGGTGTGATCGACAGTCAGTCGGTCAAGACCACCGAAGCCGGCGGGCCGCGCGGGTTCGATGCCGGAAAGAAGATCAAGGGCCGCAAGCGCCACATCATCACAGATACAATCGGCCACCTCGTCGGTGCCGTCGTTCATCATGCCGGTATTCAGGACCGCGACGGGGCGCCCGACGTGCTCAAATCCGTCAAATCCCTGTATCCCTGGTTGCGGCACATATTCGCTGACGGCGGTTATGCCGGTCCTAAACTCAATGGACGCCTCGCCAAAATCGGCAAATGGACCATACAGATCGTAAAGCGCTCCGACGCCGCGAGCGGGTTTGAACTCCTGCCGCGGCGCTGGGTGGTAGAAAGAACCTTCGCCTGGCTCGGCAGATGCCGACGTCTCGCAAGGGATTTCGAGGCCACCGTTACCAGCGCCACCGCATGGCTCTTCCTCGCCCATATCCGCCTGCTCACACGAAAAATCGCCCGTCACCGATAGTCGCACTACCATTCAGATTCGGGCTCTTAAACAGTCAAACCCGGAACGATACGGTATCGTAAGTTGAGATCTTTGATTTCACTCGAGATTTTCGTAGGCACGTCGGGATTTTGCAAAAACGTGGTGCTAAATAATTGCGTAAATTGCTTCTTTTAACTTGATTTATGATTGGTTTTCGGCTGCCAATTCGGCATGTTCGTGCGCGAGAAGCGAATCAACGGCTACAGCTACCTTTATCTGGTCGAGAGCGTCCGTGAGGACGGGCGCAGCAAGCAGCGCATCATCAAGAACCTGGGCCGGAAGGAAGTCGTCCTGGCCGATGGAGGTCTCGACCGCCTCGCCGCCTCGATCGCGCGCTATGCCGACCGTGCCTCGGTCCTGGCCCAGCTGGCGGCAGGCAATCCGGACGGGCTGAGCTGCAAGCGGATCGGCGCGCCGCTGTTGTTCGGCCGACTGTGGCAGGAGAGCGGGATCGCTGCTGTGTTCGAGGAGCTGCTGGCCGGGCGGCAGTTCGAGTTCCCGGTCGAGCGCGCGGTGTTCGCCACCGTGCTCCACCGGATCATGGTCTCGGGCTCGGATCGCGCCTGCGACAAATGGCTCGAGGATTACGACATTCCCGGCACCGAGGAGCTCGGCCTGCATCACCTCTACCGCGCCATGGCCTGGCTCGGCGAAGAGCTGCCGGACGAGGAACAGGGGGATGCCACGCCCTTTGCGCCACGGACGGTGAAGGATCTGGTGGAAGAGCGTCTCTTCGCCCGACGGCATGATCTGTTCACCGACCTCTCGGTCGTGTTCATGGACACCACCTCGCTGTATTTCGAAGGTGCCGGCGGCGAGACGCTGGGCGCGCGGGGCCACTCCAAGGATTACCGCCCACAGCTCGCGCAGATGATCCTCGGCGTGGTGATCGATCAGGACGGAAGGCCAATCTGCACCGAGATGTGGCCAGGAAACACCGCCGATGTCTCGGTGCTGGTGCCGGTGATCGACCGCCTGCGGTCGCGCTTCGGCATCGGCCGGGTCTGCGTCGTCGCCGATCGCGGCATGATCAGTGCCGCGACGATCGCCGCGCTGGAGGAGCGCGGGCTGGAATACGTGCTCGGCGCAAGGGAACGCACCGACCGCATCGTCCGCGAGGTGGTGCTGGCCGATGAGCGCCCCTACACCCCGCTCTGCCTCGAGCGCGCCGGTGGCGACGAGACCCAGCTCTTCATCAAGGAGGTCAAGGTCGCGGGCAAGCGCTATATCGTCTGCCGCAACGAGGCGGTGGCCATCGAAGAGGCCGAGACCAGGCGCAAGGTGGTCGCCGCCCTCGATCGTCAGCTGACGCGCGGCGATAAGGCGCTGATCGGCAACTCCGCCTATCGCCGCTTCCTGCGCCCGGTCAGTGACGCAAAGCCCGGCCGCAAGCACAAGCTGTTCGAGATCGACGCCGGCAAGCTCGCCGAGGAAGCCCGCTTCGACGGCGTCTTCGTGCTGCGCTCCAACGCCCGGATTTCACCGCTGCAGGCGGTGATCCGCTACCGGGACCTGCAGAATGTCGAACGGCTGTTCCGTGTCGCGAAGGCGACAATGCGCACCCGGCCAATCTACCATTCCTCCGACGCCGCCATCCGCGGCCACGTCTTCTGCTCGTTCCTCGCGCTGATCCTGCACCAGGCGCTCGACGAAAAACTCCGCCGGGCCGGCAAGCGCGTCGAATGGGCCGATCTCCTGCGTGATCTCGACCGCCTCCAGGAGGTCACCATCAGCAAGCGCGGGCAGCAGATCGTCCTGCGCACCCCAGCAACCAACTCGATCGGGCCGATCTTCAAGGCCGCCGGCGTCGCCCTGCCAGCCAACGTGCGAGACGCATCCGCTTCCTGATCCAAATCCTCCCGAAAGCCGCAGGGTGTGGTGCTAAGAAACCACGCGCCCACAATACATGGCTGTTTTCATTGGACTATTTTCAGGTCGCTGTTCAAGTCGGGCCTGAATTGGTCAGCCCGCTGACAACCGCGCCCTCTTCAACGACGAGCGTCATATTCCCGTCAAGAACGACGGCACCGGTAACGGTTGCGCCATTGCTGAGAAACTGAAGCGTACCGTTGGAATTTACCGCGGACCAGGTCCCACTCAAATTTGTCGTCATGTTCAATTCCTTTTCAGAAAACAGTGGTTATTCAATACTCAGAAGCGGCTCGATAATTTTGACCACCTGATCCGCGGTGATCAGACGCGTGCATTCAAACTGCCGTGATGTGTTTGCATGCCGTGGACACCAGAAAAAATCGTTATGATCGAACATTTCCCGCGGATCGTTCCAGCATGAATTGCAGGCATGCCAGTTGATGACGCGGTATGGTGTTTCGAACTCGTTGGTGGGGTGCGTGAACCCCGAAATCATCACCACGGGAGTCTCCATGGCCCAGGCAAGCCAGGACAGGCCGGAACTCAGCCCGACGAAAAATGCGGCATGCTTCAGCCAGCGGGCGCGCTCGGCCAGCGGGCGGTCACCCGTCTCGTCTTCGGCGCCGTGCGGTATCCGGTTCCACACATACCCGACCCCGTTCACTGGCTTCTGGTCGATACAGATGACCCGGTAACCGCGCGCCTTGATATGGCGGACGACCTCCAGCCACCCCGTGGGATTGTTCCAGTATTTGCACTGAGCCGAACTCTGCACCGCGATGCAGACATAGGGCTCCTCGATCGGTCTCGTATCATCCTCAAGCGCAATCCGCGGCCGGATTTCCACCGGATCGACGCCCAGGATGTAAGCTGCCGTCTTGTGCAGGCCGACATGGCGGAAATCGGTCGGTTGCATGGTGTTTTCGGCGTCGGTGAAAAACAGCCCCATATGGTAATTCGCATAGGCCCGGCTCATGACGTTTTCGGCTTCGAGCTGCGCGGTGGTCATCAGACGAAGCTCCGGATAGGTCGCCTCGAACAGGGGAATGAGAACTGGCGACAGAACACACGTGACTTTTGCCTTGCTCGTCTCGGCAAAACGCGAAACATAGGGGAACCAGGCAAAAACATCCCCAATGGTTCCAACCGGGATCTGCACGACAACGTCGCGGTCCCGAAGATCAAGCACATGTTCGAAGACAAGCTCGATATCGCCCGAATCGCTACGCCGCTCGATCTTGATTTCAAAACGAACAAAATACCTCTTTTTTGACTTTAGAACGCCAGTCTTGATCTCATTCTGATAAACAATAAGTCCGGAATCAACGTCCTTCAGAGTGACAAACCATACGCCGCCTTCACGCTCAGGCAGATATACACGCGCCCCATCAAGAAAATCATAACGAATACCTTGCGGCGCTTCCCACACCGGCATTTCCGGCGGCACAACATAAACCGAACTCAACAAAACAATCCTCTACCGATTCAATATTCGTGGCAGTTGATGCCGTTTGAATGAGATTTTTCATGGGGAAGAGACTTTTTCTCCTGTAAGCAGGCTCGCCTAATTAC
Source organism: Acidocella sp. C78 (assembly GCF_907164655.1). Classification (NCBI taxonomy): domain Bacteria; kingdom Pseudomonadati; phylum Pseudomonadota; class Alphaproteobacteria; order Acetobacterales; family Acidocellaceae; genus Acidocella; species Acidocella sp. C78. The sequence continues at coordinate 20,592 of NZ_CAJQZK010000009.1, read as the reverse complement.
CTCTCCAAAATATGCAGTCCATCTACAGGCCATTGAAATAAATCTGAAAATTGCAGCGCCACGGCGACGCCGAAGCCCTTAACTCGTTACGTTGGTTATACAGGGGATAATAACGTTCCGTCAATTAATACAATCGGTATATAATGTTTTAATTTATTTTAAAAAATTATTTTAACGATATATCCCAATATTAAAAACAATTGATAAGTTATTATGTAAAAATAACACAACTAATATCTTTATTTTTGTATTTCGTCTTTATTTTTTGTATAGCTGAGACGGCACGGAACAAGCCATGGCCACATGATCGCGAATCTTGCCCGACAGCACGGGGGGAAGGCAAGATATCTTTCAGCGCGCCGCGGCAAAGACAGATCGGACACATCATTTCCGCCAACACGGCTTCACAGGCTTTGGCGCATCATCCAATCCGGGGATGGATCTGAAGGCACTCTAAGAAGACAGTGCCTGCGCACGAACGAGGCGGGCAAACGCGCCCTCCTCCGCCATCAGGTCGGCATGCGTGCCTTGCTCCACCACCACCCCATCCGCAACCACCACGATCCTGTCCGCATCTCGCACGGTGGCGAGGCGGTGCGCGACCACAATGGTCGTGCGGCCACGCCGAAGGCGGGCGAGGGCTTCCTGCACCGCCGCCTCGCTCTCGGCGTCCAGCGCGCTGGTCGCCTCGTCCAGCAGCAGGATCCGCGGATCGCGCAGCAGGGCGCGGGCCAGGGCGACGCGCTGGCGCTGCCCGCCCGAAAGCCGCTGGCCGTTCACCCCGACGCGGGTGTCGAACCCCTCGGGCAGCTCGGCAATGAACCCTGCCGCCGCCGCCTCGGCCGCCTCCCGGATCTCACCAATCGAGGCGCCCTTGCGGCCCATCCCGATATTGGCGGCAATCGTGTCGTCGAAGAGCAGCGCGTCCTGGCCGACATAGGCGATCGCACTGCGCAGAGACCCGAGCGACACCGCCGCGATATCGGCGCCATCGATCAGGATCGCGCCGCGATCGGCCTCGTAGAGCCGGGGAATCAGCGCCAGCGCCGTCGATTTTCCAGCACCTGACGCGCCGACCAAAGCGAGGGTTCGGCCCGGTTCGGCAACAAAGGAAAGATCGCGCAACCCCGGCCGGCCATCCGGATAGGCGAACCCGACATGGCGAAACTCCACCCGGCCGGGGCCAGGCGGCAGCGGCGCCGCCCCCGGGCGCTCGATGCTCGCCGAAGGCTCGTCGATCACGTGGAACACGCGCTCCAGCCCCGCCATGCCTTCCTGCACCGCGGCATTCATCGTGCCGAGCGCGCGCAACGGGCGTGAGGCAATCAGCAGCGCCGCAACAAAGCCGGTGAAATTGCCGATGCCGGAAGCGCCCGCGGCGTGCCGCCAGCCGGCAAAGCCGATGACCAAGGCAATCGCGAGACCGCCCAGAACCTCAAGAACCGGATCGAGCGCGGCCCGCCCCCGGATCATGCGCATCAGCGCGCGATACAATTGTTCGAAGGCCCGATCGGCCCTGCGGCGTTCATCCTCTTCGAGACCATAGGCGCGGACGGTCCGAGCCTGCGCGAAGCTCTCGTTCAGCAGTGAGGCGGTTTCGCCCATCCGCTCCTGCATGCCGCCCGAGGCGCGCCGGATGCGCCGGCCGATCTTCTGGATCGGCAGCCCGGCCAGCGGGTAGAGCACGGCGGCGATCAGGCTTAGCTCCCAGTCGATCCAGAGCATGGTGCCGACCAGCCCGATCAGCGTGAAGAAATCGGCGATGCCGTTCACCGCGCGGCTCATCGCCTCGCGGATCACGGTGGCGTCGGTCGTGAAACGGGCGGCGAGCGCCGCCGGCGGCTCGCGATCGATCCGCACCAGTTCGGCACTGGTCAGATGTCCGAACATCGAGACCTGCAAGCGGCGGATGGTGCCAAGCACAACCTGCTGCGTCAGCAGCGTCTGGACGTATTGGGCAAGCGCCTTGACCAAGGTGACGACGAGCACGATCAGCGGCACCTGATACAGAATCCGCGGATCGCGCTTGGCGAACATGGTAAAGGCGCGGTCGATCAGCGCGGGGTAGAGCGCCGTCGTGCCGGACATCACCAGTGTGGCGACGATGATCAGCGCGACACGGCCGCGATAGGCGGTGACATGTTGCCGCCACAGCCGCCGCGCGAGCGCGATGCTGCTGCCGGTTTCCATCATGAGAGATCCGTTTCCGCTTGCGATGCTGCGTTACTGGCGCGGCGCCGGGTTCGCGTCAATCACCGGCGCGGCGGCGCCGTGCCCGCTCAGCGCCTCGCCGGCGCCGGGCGCGAGCCGGGCGCAGACCGGCACCGAGAGCGCGCCGATCGCGCTGACGATGATGAACGCCCAGCCGTAATCGGCGATCGCGGGTTCGGCATGCCCGGCGAGCGCCGTGGTGAACTCAAGCGCGCCTGCGGCAACCGATATGCCAAGGGTCAGGGTGATCTGCTGGAACGTGGCATAAAAGCTCGTCGCCGCGCTCATCCGGCTCCGCGGCACATCGGCATAGGCGATGGTGTTGAGGGCGGTGAACTGCAACGAGCGGAACACGCCGCCGACCAGCAGCACCGCGTCGAGCCCGAGTTCCGGCCAGCCAGGCCGAAAGGCCGCGCAGGCGGCGGTGAAGACCACCGCCAGCCCGCCGAACAGCATCATCGCCACGCGAAAGCCGAGACGCCGCAGGACCGGCTCGGCCAGCGGCTTCATCGCCAGCGCGCCGATTGCCGCCGCAAAGGTGATCGTGCCCGATTTCGCCGCGGTATCGCCGAAGCCGAGCTGGAGCATCAGCGGCAGCAGGAACGGCATGGCGCCGGCCAGCACGCGGAAGAGGCTGCCGGCGATGGTCGAATTCGCGAATGTATCGATCCGCATCAGCGTCAGGTCGAGCACCGGATGCGGATGGTGGCGCGCATGCCGGACATAGGCGAGAGCGGCCGCCGCGCCGCCGGCGAAGCAGCCGAGGCTCCAGCGCAGGGGAATGATGCCACGGCCTACCGTCTCGAAACCGGCCATCAGCAGCGCCATGGCAAGCCCGCTCCAGACCAGGCCGGCGAGATCGAGCCGGCCGGCCTGCGCCTCGTCCTTCACCTCGCGCACGTGCCGGGTCACGGCGGCAATGCCGATCAGGCCAATGGGAACGTTGATGTCGAACGTCCAGCGCCAGGAAAGATAGGTGACGATGAAGCCGCCGAGCGGCGGGCCGATGATGGGGCCGAGCAGGGCCGGCATGGTGAGCCACGACGTGGCCGCGATCATGTCCCGCCGGCGCACCGACCTGAGCAGCAGCAACCGGCCGACCGGCACCATCATCGCCCCGCCCAGGCCCTGGAAAACCCGCGCGGCGATCAGCTCGCCCAGACTCTGCGACAGGCCGCAGAAAATCGATCCGAGCGTGAAAGTCACAATCGCCGCGCGGAACACGGTCCGGCTGCCGAAGCGGTCGGCAACCCAGCCGGAAGCGGGAATGAAGACCGCGAGCGCGATCAGGTAGGAGGTAAGCGCCAGGCTCATATGCAGCGGATCGGCGTGGAAGCTCTTCGCCATCGCCGGCAGGGCCGTGGCCACGATGGTGCCGTCGAGGTTCTGCATGAACAGCGCGGTGGCCACGATCAGCGCGGTCAGGCGCATCCTGTGCGGCGGCAGCATCGCGCCGCCGGCCTCGTCGTCGGGGGCCGAGTCGGTCACGCCTCAACCCTTCGGTTTCGGCGCTCCGGCGGGCGGGGGCGGTGCGTCGGGCCAGACCAGAGGCGGCACCGTCACCAGATAGGTGCCGTTCGCCGTCAGCGCGCCATGGGCGAGGCTGAACGTGACGGCGAGGCGCTGGCCACCTTTCGGGCCGCGGACCAGAAAGGGCGAAGCGGCCGCGGTCAGCGCGCTGATGCCGCCGACGAGGCCGGGATAGTGGGTCGAGATCGTTCCCAGCGCCGCGCCGAACCCATCTGCGACCAGGTGCATCTGGCCGCGCGGCTGGGTTCCGGAATCGAAGCCGAACTCACCTTTTCCGGTTGCATCGAGGGGGCCGACCACAAGCCGGACGCCGAGGCTGCCATGCCCGCCGGCGCGCGCCCAGCGATGCAGCGCGGGGCCGGTTCGCTGCCAGATCGCCATGAAATCCGCCGGGGTCATGCCTGCCAGGGGCCTGGCCGGACGGTTGATCTGCGGAGCGAGCGCACCGGCAAGGCCGGCCGGCAGTTCGGCGGCGGGGCCGGAGACCGCAAGATCGAGGCTGAGCCGACCGAGCTTGCCGCCGAACGGCAGGTCGCCCAGCGTGGTGAAGATCGGCGACAGCGCGAGCCCCGACACCGATTCACGCAATGAGAACGCGGTCTCGGCGGTGCCCGCGCGTGGATTACGGGTGTCGTCGACGGATATCGCCGCTATGCTCAGCAGGGTGAAATTGGTATTCTGACTGTCGATCCTGAGATCGGTCGCATGGAAGCTGCCGGCGCGAAGCGGATTGTCCGATCCGTTGAGCAGAGAGGCCGGATCGAAACGCTCGGTCGCGGCGATGCTGCCGAAATGCAGCGTGGCCGAAGGGCCATCGGCCAGCGCGAGACGCCATGTCGACGCCGGCGCGAGATCGAGCGTGAAGGGCGTGCCCGGGCGCACCGTCATGTCCAGCGCGGGGATGGCGAGCGTCGGCGCCGGACCATTCGTGACAGGCGGCGTCAGCCGCAGATCGCTCACCAGGACCTCGACCCGGAACGGCGACGTGCCGCGAATGACCGCACCGTGGGCAACCGTCCAGCCATGCGATCGCAGCAGCGTGGTCATCTGGTCCACCGCCAGGGCGAGACGGCTTTCGGCATACCACCAGAGCCCGACCCAGAAGATCCCCACGACCACCAGCGCGAGCGACAGAAAACGGACCAGCCTTCGCATCTTGCGTCCTTTCACATCCGCGCGCTCACTGTAGCGGCGGCGCTGCTCAAGGCCAAACGGGCGGCCTGCTCGGTTTACCGGTGGCACGACGGCGGCTACACCGGATGCGGCCAATACGGAGCTGGATCACGATGACGGAGCCGAAAATCGCGGTTCTCCTGCCCTGTCACAACGAGGAAGCGGCGATCGGCGCGGTCGTGCGCGCCTTCCGCGCTGCGTTGCCCACAGCGGATATCTACGTGTTCGACAATAATTCGACCGACGACACCGCCGCGATCGCACGTGCCGCAGGAGCCATCGTTCGCCAGGAGAGTTTGCAGGGCAAGGGATATGTGGTCCGGCGGATGTTCCGCGACATCCAGGCGGATCTCTACGTCATGGCGGATGGCGACGACACCTATGACGCGACGCTGGCCCCGGCGATGATCGCGCTGGCGCAGCGCGGGCCGTATGACCTCGTCAACTGCGTGCGCCGCGAGACCGATGCCGCCGCCTATCGCAGCGGCCACCGGTTCGGCAACCACCTGCTCACCGGGGCGGTCCGCGCCATTTTCGGCGACCGGGTCGAGGACATGCTTTCGGGATACAAGGTGCTGTCGCGCCGCTTCGTGAAATCCTTCCCGGTTCTGGCAACGGGATTCGACATCGAGACCGAGCTTGCGGTGCATGCGCTCGAACTCGCGCTGCCGATCGCCCATGTCGAGGGCGAATACCGCCCGCGGCCGGCGGGATCGGCCAGCAAGCTGAGAACCTGGAGCGATGGCTGGCGCATCCTCAGGCTGATCCTGCGGCTGCTGCGGCACGAGCGGCCGCTGGCCTTTTTCGGCGCCCTCGGCCTCGCGGCGTTTCTTGCCGCAGCCGTGCTCATCGCCCCGGTCATCGCGACCTATCTGCGCACCGGCCTTGTGCCACGGCTGCCGACCGCTGTGCTGGCGACCGGCATCGTCCTCGCCGGCGCGCTCAGCCTGACCACGGGCGTTATCCTCGATACGGTGACACGCGGGCGCCGGGAAACGAGGCTGCTCGCCTATCTGCGCCATCAAGCCCCGGGGCCTTGACCCGGCCCCCCGATCCGGCGCTTTGTGCATCGCGACATCTTGAACCGCGACGGGAGTTCCCATGCCCAGCTGCGTCCCTTCGATCAGCTCCAACCCGGCCAGACCGCCTCGCTGGGAAAAACCATCACCGAGGCAGATATCCTGCTGTTCTCGGCAGTGTCGATGGACACGAACCCGGTGCACCTGAACCAGGAGCTGGCCGACGAAACACTGTTCAAGGGGCGCGTTGCGCACGGTATGCTGTGCGGTAGCCTGATCTCGGCCGTGCTGGGCACGGTGCTGCCGGGGCTGGGCACGATCTATCTCACCCAGTCGATGCGCTTCCGCGCGCCGGTGCGCATCGGCGATACCGTCACCGCCGAGGTCGAGGTCGCGGCACTCGATCATGAAAAGCGGCGGGCGACGATGCGCACGCGCTGCTTCGTCCGCGGCAAGGTGGTGATCGAGGGCGAGGCCGTGGTGATTCCGCCCACGGAAGCCGTCGTCGCCGTGGCGCAGAACGAGAAGCGCGCTGCCGAATGATCCGCGTCTTCCACGACTGGACGGCGATCCCTGACGAGGCACGCGGTGCCTCCGTGGCTCTCGGGAATTTCGACGGGATGCATCGTGGCCATCTGGAAGTGCTGCGGGCCGCGCATGCCGCACGGCCGGAAGCGCCGCGGGCCGCGCTCACCTTCGCGCCGCACCCGCGCGAGTTCTTCCGCCCCGAGGACCCGCCGTTCCGGCTGATGCTGGAGGCCGAGAGGGCGGCGGCGCTGGAGGAGGCGGGGATCGACTTCCTCTACGAACTCACCTTCGACCGCGCCTTCTCGCAGCTGAGCGCCGAGGCATTCGTCGCGGACGTGCTGTATCGTGGCATCGGGGCGGCGCATCTGGCATGCGGCGCGGATTTCGCCTTCGGCCACCGTCGGGGCGGCGATGTCGCCATGCTGCGGATGGCCGCGGAATCGCATGGTATCGGCCTCTCGGTCGTGCCGCATCTGGATGACGCCGAGGGCCCGATTTCCTCCAGCCGAATCCGCCGGCTGCTGCAGGATGGCTATCCTGAACGCGCCACCGCGCTGCTCGGCCGGCCGCACGCGATTCGCGGCGTGGTCGCGCATGGCGACGCGCGGGGGCGGACGATCGGCTTTCCCACCGCCAACGTCGCCCTCGGCCGGCATCTGGAGCCGGCGCGCGGCGTTTATGCCGTGACAGTGCGGCTCAAGGACGGCAGCAGGGTCAAGGGCGTCGCCAATATCGGGCGGCGGCCGACCGTGGCGGAAGGGGCGATCTCGCGGCTGGAGGCGCATCTGTTCGACTTCGCCGGCGACCTCTACGGCCAGGATATCGCGGTCTCGCTCCACCATTTCATCCGCGAGGAGCGGCGCTTCGCCGATTTCGACGCGCTGCGGGCGCAGATCGTGGCCGATGCGGAGGAGGCGCGGCGCCTGCTGGCGGCGATCTGACCGAAGCCCGATCCTGGCAGAGCGCTGTTGGTGCGCGAGCCGCGCCCTCAGCTTGGCGCGATGCCTCAATCGCGGCGAAGACCGCCCTCGCCGACGGTCCAGATCGCGGCATCGCCGAGGGCAGCGAACTGGTCGCGCTCGGTCGCGGTGCAGAACACCTGCGCCTCCCCGCGCTGCAAGGCATCGCCGAGCGCCATCCGGTGCGCGGCATCGAGATGCACGAACGGCTCGTCGAGCAGCAGCACCGGTGCCGTGCCGCGAGCGGAGGCAACCAGCGCCACATGCGCCAGCACGATCGACACCAGCATCGCGCGTTGCTGCCCGGTCGAGGCCAGCGCCGCGACGAGGCCGCTCGCCGCCTGGGCGAGACCGAGATCGGCGCGCTGCGGCGAGATCGCGGCGACCGGTTCGGCACGCGAGGCGGCATAGCGGGCGCGCAGCCAGTCCTCGACCTCCAGCGCCGGGCGGTGCGCGAGTTCGGCGCCGATCGGGCAGTCGAGCGACAGGCGCGCGGCGGGGAACGGATCGGCGGTGCCGGCGGCGAGCAGCGCGTTGAGCCGCTCGATGACGTAGAGCCGGGACGCGGTGAGTGCTGCGGCGTGGCGGGCCATCGAATCCTCGATCGTGGCGAGCCAAAGCGGGTCGTACCGCCCGGCCTCGATCAGCCGGTTGCGGTTGGCCGAGGCGGATTCGAAGGCAGCGACCTCGCTGGCATGGCCCGGTTCGAGGGCGAGCACCAGACGGTCGAGAAACCGGCGGCGCGACGATGCGCCCTCGGTGAACAGCCGGTCCATCTGCGGGGTGAGCCAGAGGCAGGAAAACCGGGCGGCGATGCGCGACGCCGGCACCGGCTCGCCATCCAGCAGCAGGCGCCGACGATCCCCCTGCCCGGCCTCGATGCCGGTGCCGATCGCGCCACCGCCCTCCTTGCCCTCCAGCCTTGCGGCAATAGCCCAGCCGCCGGCGGCGCCCGGCGCATGGCGGGCCAGCTCGGCGAGGCGTGCGCCGCGCAGGCCCCGGCCCGGCGCAAGCAGCGAAACGGCTTCGAGCAGATTGGTCTTGCCCGCGCCGTTCGGCCCGGCAAGGGCGATGATCTTGCCGCCGGGCTGCCAGTCGAGCCGGGCGTAGGACCGGAAATCGGCAAGGCGCAGCGACTCGATCCGCAACGCGGCGGCGGAACGCGCGGAAGTGCCGGGGATCGTCATCCGGTTCTGATAGTCGAGGCCGCCGCCTGCGGCCAGATGGCGTCAGCCGCCGGACGACGGGCGGCTGACCCGGTAGGGCACCACGCCGCGCTCGGCGGTGCCGACATCGATCGTGCCGTCGATCGGCGGCATGGCGCGATGGCGGCAGGAAACCCGCAGGCAGGAGCGGCAGCCGGGGCCGATCGGGTCGATCGCGCCCGGCCGGTCGAGATCGAGCCCGGCGGCGTAGACGATCCGGGGTGCATACTGGATCTCGCAGCCGAGACCGACCGCGACGGCGCGCGGCCGCGCCAGATAGGACGTGCCGCCGCCGCCGACCGTGCGGGCGATGCTGATATAGGTGGTCTCGCCCGGCGGCTGGGCGAGCTGAACCGAGATTTTCCCGGGCTGCGAAAACGCCTGGTAGACATTCCAGAGCGGGCACGGACCGCCGAAACGGTCGAAGCGGAAGCGCGTGGCGCTGCTGCGCTTGAGCACGTTGCCGGCGACGTCGGTCTTCAGGAAAAAGAACGGAATTCCCTGCGCGCCCGGGCGCTGCAGCGTGCTGAGCCGGTGGCAGACCTGCTCGAAACTCGCCTGGAACCTGATCTGCAGGCGCTGGATATCGTATCGCTCGGCCTCGGCCTCGGCGAGAAAGGCGCCATAGGGCATGATCAGCGCGCCGGCGAAGTAATTGGCCAGAGCCACACGGGCAATCCCCCGCGCCGCCTCTGAGGAGAATTTCGCCCGCTCGACCAGCCGCGAAATGAGCCGCCCATGGCTGAGCAGGCCGATCACATGGGCCAGGGAGAACCGGCGGGTTTCGAGCCGCATTTCCTCGGCGATCAGCAGGCGGCGGTTGCGACGGTCGATCTGCCAGAGAATCCCGTCGGGCAGGAGATTGGCCGAAGGGACGACCTCGATCCGGTGCGTGGCGGCAAGATGATGTTCGAGTGCCGCGGCTTCACGGCCAAGCGTAGCGTGGACGTCCGCGGCGAGCCGCTCGGCCGCAAGATCGATCTCATGGAAGTAGTTCCGCTCGGACTGCACCCAGTCGCGCACCTCATCATATGGAGGCAATGGGCCGGATTCGTCCCGCCCCAGGGCGGTACCACGCGCGAGGCTGGTGTGCAGAGAGCGATAGGCGGCATAGAGGGCAATAAAGCGACGAGCGAGTTCCGGCGTGTCGCGCACCGCCGCGCGGGCCTCGGTGAAGGTCAGCCGGCCGGGGCCGAGCGCGGGATCGAGAGCGGCTTCGAGCAGGTCACCGGCGCGGCGCACCTCGTCATCGCCGGACAGTTCGGCCGGCGGAATGCCGAGCAACTCGCAAAGGGGCGCCGCAAGGCGCGGCGGAACCGGACGACGGTCGTTCTCGATCTGGTTCATGTAACTCGGCGACAGGCCGAGCTGGCGGGCAATATCGCGCTGCTGCAGGCCGCGCTGCTCGCGGATCAGCCTCAGTCTCGCTCCGGCAAACAATTTTGGTTCACGCAAGCAAACGTCCCTCGGCTTTGCCATGCCCTGCCGGCGCCATGTTGCGGCCGGTGGGCGCGGCCCGCGACAACCAGAGCATCGCCCGATCAGGCGACATCATCTGAACGGGTAAAATACTCTTGATGATCAACAAGATAGAACGTCACATCCGATCCTTGTCCGATCGCATCGTGATCTAACCGCCCGGACCGTTCCGGTCAAACGCCAGGCTGCGCTGGATCAATGACCATGCGCCGCGGCAGGCCTAGAGCATCATCCGATCAGATGGAATCATCTGACCGGATGATGCTCCAGGCTCGATCTGTGGTTGCGGCGGAGGAAAACATGAGACCGTCTCACGCCAAGATGTGGCTGGCCTTGGCAGTCATGCTGGCAGGGTGCGCGCGGCCGGCGCTTCGCGCTCTCCAGCCACCGCCGGAACCGGCGCGCGGCGCCGCCAGGGCGGCCTTCGAGGCCGAGGCCGCGGCGGCTCGGGCGGACCTCGCGCGCGAAGTGAAGCGCGCCTCCCTCCCGCGCACGCTGCCGCGGCACGCTGGATTGCGGCCACGCGGCACGCGCTGGCGAGAGCGACCGTGAGACTGACACGGCCGCAACTCATCGTCGTCGTCAATCGCGATCCCCTCGTGCAACGGCTCTGCCTCATCGCCGCGGCCCCGTCGGAGCCGTGGCGGGTGATCGGCTGCGATACGGTCTCGACCGGACAGTCCGGCCGGCGCGGATACTTCATCACCCCGGAAGGCGTCTTCGCTCACACCGCCGACATTCTCGATTACCGCGCACTCGGCACCTTCAACGAAAACCATGTCCGCGGTCTCGGCCTCAAGGGCATGCGGGTCTGGGATTTCGGCTGGCGGATTGCGGCGAAGGGCTGGCGCCCCGATGGCGAGACCGGCGAGATCCGGCTGCTGGTGCATGCAACCGACCCCGACCTTCTGGAGCCGCGCCTCGGCCGCCCGGCCTCGCAGGGATGCGTACGGATCTCGGCGGCGATGAACCGCTTTCTCGATCGTCATGGCGTGCTGGATCGCGAACAGGAGGCAGCCGCGCGGGAGGATATGCGGGTGGCGGCAACGCTTCCAGCCGACCGCACACCCTCGCCGCTCGCCGGCGGGTTGCTGGTCGTGATCGACAAGGCGGACGCCACCTGAATGCCATGGACCGCGGACCAGGCCGAGCGCCATACGCACCGGGCGAACACGCCCGCGCTGCGCCAATGACTGCCTCGCGCGCACCGGGAACGAGGGGCGCGCGATCCGACGGCAAATGCGGTGATCGCAAGGCTCGCGCGGCGGCATTCCCGGCGCTGTGATGCCGGGTCAGGCGGCGGTAATGCTGCTGCGAAACGCGAGCGGGTCGGCAATGCGGGGGAACGGCTCCCAGGTCGACCCGGTACCGCGCACAATGACGGTGCCGTAATTGAAGAGCCGGCCGGCCAGGGACTGCCGGACCTCGACGCTCTCGACCTTCTCCAGGCTCATCTCATGCGTGGTGCGGCCGAAAATGCCGCTCTTGTGGATCACCCTGCGGTCGGTGACCGCGAGTTCGGTAGACATGCGCCGAAGCCAGGCGACGAGCAGCAGCCAGCAGCCGAGCAAAAATGCCGCCGCCGCGGCGAAATGCAGTATCGTCGCCGGCCGTCCTGCCGCCATGCCTCCGGCCACGATGAGCGCAAAGGCAAGGGTGATCGCGAATATGCCGCGCAGATAGACGAACCAGTGGAGATGCGTCCAGCTTAGTACGGTTTCATCGGGCTGCAGAACCTGCTCGACATAGCTCAAGGAGATGTTCTCCGCGCCGGAAACGTCATGGTGAGCCCGCAGGGATTCGAACCCTGGACCCCAAGATTAAAAGTCTCGTGCTCTACCAACTGAGCTACGGGCTCTCACCAGGCGACCCGCCGGAAAGACCAATTCCGGCGGGGTTCGTCAAGAGGCTGTGGCGGATTGCCGGTATTACGCGGCGAGTTCCATCTTGATGATCTTGGTCGGATCGGTGACGCGGCCGCTTTGGCCCTGGCCTTTCTTGATCTGGTCGACGAAGTCCATCCCGGCGGTCACCTGGCCGAACAGGGTATATTGTCCATCGAGCCAGGCGGCGGGAGCGAAGCAGATGAAGAACTGGCTGTTGCCGCTGTTCGGATCGTTGGTGCGGGCCATGCCGAGAGAGCCGGTGAGGAACTTTGCCTTGTCGGTGAACTCGGCGGGCACGTTGGGCAGGTTGCTGCCGCCGGTGCCGGTGTTGGTCGGGTCGCCGGTCTGCGCCATGAAACCGGCGATCACGCGGAAGAACTCGCAGCCGTCATAGAAGCCGCGCGCGGTCAGCGTGCGGATCTGCTCGCAGGTTTTCGGGGCAAGATCGGGGCGCAGCTCGATCGTGACGACGCCGAAGGGCAGCGTCATGTGGATGGTGTTCGACGGGCTGGCGGCGGAAGCGGATTCGGACATGAAAACTCCGGCAAGAGGGGTGGAAGCGGCGGCGGCGAGAAATGTGCGGCGTCTGATCATCATGGTCTGCCAACCCGGCGAAGGGTCCTCTCCAAGGTCAGTTTTGGAACGAAGCTCGAGATGTCGCCGCCCAGCTGGGCGATTTCCTTCACGAAGCGGGACGAGATGAACTGGTGCCGCTCGCTCGCCATCAGGAAAATCGTCTCGATCCGCTGGTCGAGCCGCGCATTCATCCCAGCCATCTGAAATTCGTAATCGAAGTCGGAGACCGCGCGCAAGCCACGCACGATCACTTGTGCGCCGACCTGCTGGGCGAAGGCGATCAGCAACGAATCGAAAGCCTGAACGTCGATCTCGGTGCCGGTGCGCTCGGCAATGGGGGTCACCTCGGCACGCACCATCTCGACGCGCTCATCGGTGGGGAACAGCGGCCCCTTGCCGGCGTTGCGCGCGACCCCGATCACCAGCTTCGAGCAAAGCTGCGCGGCGCGGCCGATAATGTCGAGATGCCCGTTGGTAATGGGATCGAACGTTCCCGGATACAGCCCAACCAGCCCGCCCTCACGCATCCCGCTCCTCCAAGCCTTCCTCCTCGCCATCGTCGATGACCGGGAAAACGCTGGTCACCTGCTCGTCCTTCTCGACCCGCACCAACGTCACGCCCATCGCCTGGCGGCCGGTGATGCGCACCTGATCGACCGGCGCGCGGATCAGCTTGCCCTGGTCGGTCACCAGCATGATGTCGCCGCCCGGCCGCACCGGGAAGCTCGCGGCAACCGCGCGGCCATTGCGCGCGGCAAGCGCGATATTGGCGATGCCCTGGCCGCCGCGCCCGGTGACGCGGTATTCATAAGCCGAGGAGAGCTTGCCGAACCCGCCGGTGGTGACGGTGAGCAGCATCTCCTCAGCCGATTGCAGCTCGGCGATCCGCTCGGGGGCGAGCTGGATGTCGGCCGCCGCCTCGTCGCTTTCCACCGTCTCGGTCTCGGCCTCCTCGCCGCCGGCGCGGCGCTGGGCGGCGGCGTATTTCAGATAGGCCGCGCGCTCGTCCACGCTCGCCTCGACGTGGCGAAGCACCGAGAGCGAGATCACCTCGTCGCCGGCGCCGAGGCGAATGCCGCGCACACCGCTCGAGTCGCGGCCGGCGAAAACGCGCAGCGTGTCGTCAGTGATCTGGAAGCGGATGCAGCGCGCCTGGCGCGTGGCCAGGAACACGTCATCGCCCTCGCGGCAGGTGGCGACGCCGATCAGTCGGTCGCCCTCGTCGAGCTTCATCGCGATCAGGCCGGTGGAACGCACATTGCGGAAATCCGCCAGCCGGTTGCGCCGCACATTGCCCGATGCGGTGGCGAAAACGAGGTGAAGATCGTTCCACAGGCTTTCGTCCTGCGGCAGCGGCAGCACGGCGGTGACGGCATCGCCGTTCAGCTCGGGCAGGATGTTGACGATCGCCCTGCCCTTCGCCGCCGGCGCCGATTCGGGCAGGCGCCAGACCTTTTCGCGGAACGCCTTGCCGCCCTGGCTGAAGAACAGCACGAACTGGTGGGTATGGGCGTTGAAGCTGCGGGTGATCACGTCGTCGCCGCGCATCGAGGCGGCGGCGCGGCCGCGGCCGCCGCGGTTCTGGGCGCGGAAGGATTCGAGCGGGGTGCGCTTGATGAAGCCGTCGCGCGTCATGGTGACGACCATCTGGCCCGGCTCGATCAGGCTTTCATCGTCCTGGTCGGCAATGCTGTCCTCGATGCTGGTCAGGCGCGGAGACGCGATACGCTCGCGGATGGCGATCAACTCGCCGCGCATCACCTCGAGCCGGCGCGGGCGGGAGGCGATAATTTCGAGCAGCTCGCCGATGCGGCGGCCGACCTCGGCGAGTTCGGACTGGATCTTCTCGCGTTCGAGCCCGGTGAGGCGCTGGAGGCGCAGTTCGAGTATGCCGCGGGCCTGCGCCTCGGTCAGGCGCACGGTGCCATCCGCCGAGATCTGGTTGCCGTGATCGTCGATCAGTTCGAGCAGCGGGCGGACATCGCCGGCCGGCCAGTCCCGTGCCATCAGGGCGATGCGGGCGGAGGCCGCGTCCGGCGCCGCGCGGATCAGCGCGATCACCTCGTCGATATTCGCCACCGCGATGCCGAGCCCGACCAGCAGATGCGCCCGGTCGCGCGCCTTGTTCAGCTCGAAGCGCGAGCGGCGCAGGATCACGTCCTCGCGGAAGGTGATGAAGCAGTCCAGCGCATCGCGCAGGCCGAGCTGGCGCGGCCGGCCGCCATCGAGGGCGAGCATGTTGATGCCGAAGCCGGTCTGCATCTGGGTGAAGCGGTACAGGTGGTTGAGCACGACTTCCGGCGTGGCGTCGCGCTTCAGCTCGATCACCATGCGCATGCCCTCGCGGTCGCTCTCGTCGCGCAGGTCGGCGATGCCCTCGATTTCCTTGGCGCGCACGAGTTCGGCAATGCGTTCGAGCAGCGTCGCCTTGTTCACCTGGTAGGGTAGTTCGCTGACGATGATCGCCATGCGATCCTTGCGGATTTCCTCGATGCTGGTGCGGGCGCGGACAACGATGCCGCCGCGCCCGGTCTCGAAGGCGCTGCGGATGCCGGAACGGCCGAGAATGATGCCGCCGGTCGGGAAATCCGGGCCGGGGACGATCCGCATCAGCTCGTCCAGCGTCGCCTCCGGCTGGGCGATGAGGTGCAGCGTCGCGTCGATGATCTCGCTCGGATTGTGCGGCGGGATGTTGGTCGCCATGCCGACGGCGATGCCGTTGCCGCCATTGACCAGCAGGTTGGGGAAGGCGGCGGGCAGAACGCGGGGCTCGCTGTCGCTCTCGTCATAGGTCGGCTGGAAATCGACCGTGTCCTTGTCGATATCCGCCAACAGGGCCATCGCGGCATCGGCGAGGCGGGCCTCGGTGTAGCGCATCGCCGCCGGCGGATCGCCATCGACCGAACCGAAATTGCCCTGGCCATCGATCAGCGGCACCCGCATCGAGAAGCCCTGGGCCATGCGAACCGCGGCATCGTAGATCGCGGCGTCGCCATGCGGGTGATACTTGCCCATCACATCGCCGACCATGCGGGCGGATTTGCGATAGGGCTTGTCCGGCGTGTTGCCCGATTCCTGCATGGCGTAGAGGATGCGGCGATGCACCGGCTTCAGCCCGTCCCGCGCGTCCGGCAGGGCGCGCGAGACGATCACGGACATGGCGTAATCGAGATAGGAGCGGCGCATCTCCTGCTCGATCGTCACGGGCACCTGGCCGCTTGGCCCCTCGGTCTGGTCGGTCGTGTCGGTCATGCCGGCGTCATATCACCTGCGCCGCGCGGGGGCGAGGGGTACGGCTCAACAGCGTCCGGTCAGTCCGGCGAACACGACGGCGATCCGGTCCGCTAGGCCGCGCGGCGCCGGACCGGCGGGGCGGCGCAGGTCGCGCCGGGCGAGCAGGTCGCGCAAATCGCGCCGGGCGAGCACCGCCGGCAGGGCGGCGGCAAGGCCCTGGCGCGGCGCGCGGTGGCGCAGCAGCCGAGCCGCGTCCGCGCGCAAGGTCGCGGGATCGGTGCCGTCCTGCGGCAGCAGATCGCGGCCGGCGGCTTCAAGTGCCGGGGCGGCGCGGAGAATCCCGGCAATGCCATAGCCGGTGCCGAGATCCTCCAGCGCCGCCAGCGCATCGGGGTCGGTCACGCCGAGCACCGTGCCGGCACTCCGCGCCAGCCCGCCCGCCGTGCCGCGCGCATAGGCGAGAAA
Organism: Acidocella sp. C78; assembly: GCF_907164655.1. NCBI lineage: Bacteria > Pseudomonadati > Pseudomonadota > Alphaproteobacteria > Acetobacterales > Acidocellaceae > Acidocella > Acidocella sp. C78. Next base: position 4,327 of record NZ_CAJQZK010000009.1, on the reverse strand, counting down.
GGCGGCGCGGTCGGGAATCGGTTCGGCCTCGGCCTCGCGCGCATCGATCAGCGCCGTCAGCGCGGCGGCGGAAAAAATGCCCCCGGCGAGGCCGGCGCGGAGGGAAGCGGCCAGCGGATGGGCGCGCTCGGCCCCCTCCACCACCTCGCGCCACCAGTGCAGCCGGATCAGCGCCAGCGGCGGCTGGCTCGCCACCTCGCGCGCCCGCGCCAGTTCGTGGTTGAAGCCATAGAGCACGAACAGCCAGCGCCGCGCCTCCGGCGGGGCGAAGAGCGCGCCGAGAAAGCGGTCCGGATCGGCGCGACGGACGAGGGCGGCGAGGTCGGGGTCGGTCATTGCGAAACTCTTTCGATGCTTGACGCTGGCAGGGCCGGACCATAGCTACCGGACGAGCGGTCGGCACGCCCCGTGCCGGCGCCGAAACAGAAGCCCAAACCGGATCGGAGATGCCCCATGGCCTTTGAACTCCCCGCGTTGCCCTATGCGCACGCAGCCCTTGCCGCGCATGGCATGTGCCAGGAAACGCTCGAACTTCACCACGGCAAGCACCATCAGGCCTATGTGACGGCGCTGAACGGCTTCGTCGAGAAGAACGCCGACCTGCAGGGCAAGAGCCTGGAGGAGATCGTCGCCTTCACCTACAACAAGGCCGATCTCGCGCCGGTGTTCAACAATGCCGGGCAACACTGGAACCACAACCTGTTCTGGCAATGCATGTCGCCCACCGATGGCGGCAAGCTGCCGGGCCGGCTGGAGGCGAAGCTCGTCGAGGATTTCGGCGGCGTCGCGCAGTTCAAGGATGCGTTCAAGACCGCCGGACCACCCAGTTCGGCTCCGGCTGGGCCTGGCTGATCCTCACCCCGGGCGGCAAGCTCGCCGTCACCAAGACGCCGAACGGCTCCAACCCGGTCGCCACCGGCGAGGGCAAGCCGCTGCTCGGCCTCGATGTGTGGGAACACTCCTACTATCTCGATTTCCGCAACCGCCGGCCGGACTATATCCAGAACTGGCTCGACAAGCTGGCCAACTACGCCCACGCCGAACACCTGCTGGGCTGAGGCCGGGCAAAGCCCGACGATATTCGCGGCCCCGGAGATTCGCTCCGGGGCCGTTGCCGTTTGCGGCGCTTACTTCTTCTTCGGCTCGGCCGGCCTGGTCTCGGCCGGCTTCGAATCGGTCAGCACGTTGCTGATCGTGCTGCGCAGCACGGTGATGCGGACATTGGGGGCGATATCGACCTCGATTTCCTCGGCGCCGTCCAGCGCCTTGACCACCTGGCCGACGATGCCGCCGCCAGTCACCACCTTGTCGCCGCGGCGGATGGAAGCGAGCCGCGCCTTCTGCGCCTTGGCCTGCTGCTGCTGCGGGCGGATCAGGATGAAGTAGAAGACGATGACGATCAGCACCAGCGGTGCGAAATTGATCACCGCCGCCGTGACATCCGATGGCGATGACTGTGCGGCAGCGTAGGCGGTGGCGATGAACATGCGGAATATCCCGATCTGCTGTGGTGAAGCTTGTCCTGGCTCGGGCGGGACCATAGTTTGCACGCCCGCCCCGTCAAGCCGCGCGGGGCCTGCCTGAGGAGACGTCATGGACCAGCCGACACACGACCTGCTCGCCCGCATCGCCGATGCGCTCGACCGCCTCGCCCCGCCGCCGCCGCCGCCGGCCGAGGTGACCGCGCACGATGCCTATGTCTGGCATCCCGAGCGCGCGGCGCTGGAGCCGGTGGAGCAGGTCTCGCGCGTGCCGATCGGGCTGCTGCAGGGCGTGGAGCGGCAGAAGGACATCCTGACCGAGAACACGCTGCGCTTCGCCCGCGCCCTGCCGGCCAACAACGCGATGCTGTGGGGGCGCGCGGGATGGGCAAATCCTCGCTGGTGAAGGCCGCGCATGCGGCGGCGAATCGGGCCTATCCCGGCAGTCTCGCGCTGATCGAGATCCATCGCGAGGACATCGCCACCCTGCCCGCGCTGCTCGACATCCTGCGCGGCCAGCCCCGCCAGTGCCTGATCCTGTGCGACGATCTCAGCTTCGAGCGCGAGGATGCCGACTACAAGGCGCTGAAATCGGTATTGGATGGCGGGATCAAGGGCCGGCCGGACAACGTGCTGTTCTACGCGACCTCGAACCGGCGGCACCTGATGCCGCGCGACATGATCGAGAACGAGCGCAGCACCGCGATCCACGCCTCGGAAGCGACCGAGGAAAAAGTGTCGCTGTCGGACCGGTTCGGCATCTGGCTCGGCTTTCACAATTGTGATCAGCAGACCTTCTTCGCCATGATCGAGGGCTATGCGAAGGCGTTCGCCCTCGATGTCGACGCGGAAACCCTTCACGCCGAGGCGGTGGAATGGTCGGTGACGCGGGGTGCGCGTTCGGGGCGGGTGGCGTGGCAGTTCATCTGCGATCTCGCCGGCGGCTCGGCCGCCGCATCGAGGCCGGTGCGGCGCCTTGACAGCCCTCAGCCACACCCCGAAGACAAAGGCGTGATCACCAACCCGGACCAGCACCGGAGCCACGCATGAGGACGGAGGGGCTACGGCGAACGGCGCCGTTCCGTCCTGGCGGCCCGACGAGCTTGGGCTGCCGCGCGCAACGGCGGCGGGGCTCGCGCTGGTCGGGCTGATCGCCGCGGGCGCGCTCTATGCCGCCCGCCACCTGCCGCGCTATCGCACGCCCATCGTTCCGGCGACCACCGTGCATCTGGTCCGGCTCGCGCCGCCCTTGCCGCTGCCGCCCAAGCCGGTGCAGCCGCCGCCACCGCCGCTGCCGGCGCCCCGCCGCCAGTGCCCCCGCCGCCGCAACCGCAGCCCAAGCCGCTGCCGCCGCCCCCGCGCCATCGCCGATGCCCCCGCCGAAGCCGCTGCCGAACGTGGTGCATCACCCGCCCCCGCCGCGCCCGGCGCCGAAGCCACATCCGGTCGCCCATCCGGCGCCCCGCCCCGCCCCGCCACCGCCACCAAAGACGAAACACCCGCCGCCGCAGCCGGCTTTCGATTTCGCGCAATACGCCGCCAGCCTGCGCGGGCCGCTGCAACGCGAGGTGCATGTGACACAAACGATGCGCATGCTCGGCGTTCGCGGCATCGCGTTCATCGAATTCACCCTCGCCCCGGATGGAAGGCTGCTCTCAGCACGGATCTACCGCAGCAGCGGCAACCCGCTGATCGACCGCGCGGCGCTCGATGCGGTGCGGCACCATCACTTCCCGCCCTTCCCCGGCGCCGCCGACAAGACCTTCGCGGTACCCATCCAGATCCGCGTTCACGGCTAGCTCGATGGTCGGAATGGACATGGATTTCCGTTCCCGCCCCACCGCCGCGGCCACATCTCGCCCGGCGTCCGGCGGCGGGCGCATTTTCGCCCCCGCGCGGAATGCGGCTATAGGATTGAAGCGCCCCGCCGGCGCGCCATCGCGGGGCGGGATGAACGAGGAGCTGAGCCGATGAATGAAATCGTCCGTCTGGTCATGATGACGGGCGGCCTGCTGGCGGTCATGCCGGTACTGCTGCTGGTGACGCTCGTGGTCGGGCTTGAACGCTTCTGGCTGCTCAAGCGCACGCTCGGCGCCGGGCGGCGCATCCATGCGGCACTGCGCGCCGTGGGGTATGGCAATCCGGCCGGGCTGCGCGATCTCGCCGAGAGCCACGGCACCACGCTGCAAGCCACCTCATCGCCACCGCCCTCGCCTCGCGCGGGGAGACCGCCGACGAGCTCGACAACCATCTCGAGGAAGAGATCATGGATGCGATGCCGCGAATCACCCGCGGCCTCTGGATTCTGGACACCGCGGTGACGATCGCCCCGCTGCTGGGCCTGTTCGGCACCATCATCGGCATGATCCAGGCGTTCGACGTGCTGTCGAGCAATGGCGGCCCGGCGAAAGTGACGGGCGGCATCGCCGATGCCCTGGTCTCGACCGGCGCCGGCCTGCTGATCGCCATCATCGCGGTCTATCTCGTGAACTATTTCAACAATCTGACCCGCCGGATCGTGCAGCAGCTCGAACTCGTGAAGTCGTGCTGATCAACCGGCTGCACGGTCGCGGCCTCGCCGGCGACGATGCGGCGGTGGATGCGCCGAAGCGCCGCGCCGCCGGCGTGGCGCGGATCTGACCGATGCGCCGCCGCCGCGACCTTCTCGAACGCGAACGCCCGCGGCTCGAAATCGTGCCGATGATCGACATCATGATGTTCCTGCTCGTGTTCTTCGTGATGATCGTGCTCAAGATGATCCCCGATTCCGGAGTCGCGCTGAAACTTCCGGGCGCGCAGACGGCGAAGGAACTCAAGCCCGCCCAGGTGGTGGTGATGATCGACGC
>NZ_CAJQZK010000008.1:0-100447 GCF_907164655.1 Acidocella sp. C78 | reverse complement strand
CCAGCGTTCGTCGGACGCGGCGAGGCGGATCACCCCGCTCATTCTCGGCTCGCGCCGCCAGGTGACGGAAGGCGTCGCTCTGGTGGCCCGCACCGGCGAGGCATTGCAGGGCATTTTCCGGGACGTCGAGGCGATGAATGGGCGGATCGGCGAGATGGCGGCGGCGATTGCCGCGCAGTCCGACGATATCGGCGCGATCAATTCGGCAATCGGCTATCTCGACCAGGCGATCCAGCAGAATGCGGCGATGGCCGAAGAGGCCAACGCCGCCACCGCCACCCTTGCCGGGCAGGCGGAGGCGCTTTCGGGGATCGTCGGGCGTTTCCGGTTTGCATCCGGCGCGGCGAAGCCGGACGCGCCGCCGCTTTTGCGCCTGGTGCGGAGCGAGGCGTCCTGATCCGGCCCGGCGTTGCGCGGTTCGGAACCGCGCCGGGCTTCAGACGGCCGGATCGGGCGGCGGGCCGGATAGCAGCGAGCTGCCCCGGGCGACGAGGCGGAGCCCGACCTCGATGCGCTCGGGCGGGAGGGCATCGCCCCGGCGGCGGGCAGCGACCGCGCGGGCCAGCATCGCTCCGGCGCGCTCGCCAATACCCCGCGCATCCACCGCGACGGTGCTGATCGCCGGCACGGCGCAGCGCGACACCTCGAAATCGCCGAAGCCGCCGATGGCGATGCGCGCCGGCACGGCGATACCCCGCCGCTGGCATTCGCCGATCGCGCCGAAGGCGATCAGGTCGCTGGCGCACACGACCGCGTCGATCTCGGGCCAGCGTTCCAGCAGCCGCGCCATGCCCTCGGCGCCGTGGCGCATCGAGAGCGGCGGCTGGCCGTGGCGGAACAGACGAGGCGGGCCGAGCCCGGCGGAAGCCAGCGCCTCTTCATAGCCACGGCCGCGCTCCTCGCCGCGCGGATCGCGCCTTGAGGCGCCGCCGAGAAAGGCGATTCGGCGGCGCCCGATCGATGCGAGATGCGCCGTCATCGCCGCCCCCGCGGCACGGTTGGAGAAGCCGACCACGCCGCCGATGGGGGACGCGGGCAGATCCCATGTCTCGACCACCGGCAGCGCCGAGCGGCCGAGCAAGGCGGCGACGCGCCGGCTGTGCGCCCCGCCGGTCAGCACGATGCCCTCGGGCCGGTGGCGCATCAGCGTGTGGAGCAGCGCCTCCTCGCGGGCGCTGCTGTAGAGCGTGGTGCCCAGCAGCAGGTCGAGCCCTGCCTGGCGGAGCGCGGCCTCAAGCCCGGCGACGGTTTCGGCGAAGTTGGAATTGTCCATCGAGGGAACGATGGCGGCGACGAAGCCGGACCGCCGGCTGGCCAACGCGCCGGCCGCCGCGTGCGGCACATAGCCGAGCCGGGACACCGCCTCCATGATCCGCGCCCGCGTCGGCGCCGCCACCACCGCGCCGCGCAACGCCCGCGAGACGGTCATTTTCGACACGCCGGCGGCGGCGGCGACATCGTCCATCGTCGGCGCGCGATCGAGCGGGGAGGTCATCGCGCCAGCGCCTAGAAGGCGAGCTGGACCTTCACCGCGCGCGCCTTGTCAGCCGCGAGCGCGAAAGCCTCCGCCGCCCGCGCCGCCGGCAGCACCGCGCTGAGCAGGGGGTCGGGGTCGATCGCGCCGGATGCGAGCAGCGCCACCGCCTCGGCGAATTCGGGGCCGAAGCGGAAAGCGCCGGCCAGCTCGATCTCCTTGCTCACCAGCGCCATCAGCGGCAGGGTCATGTCGCCGCCAAGACCGAGCTGGACGATCCGTCCCTGCGGGCGCACCACCGCGATCAGCCCGGCGAGCGAGGCGGCGGCACCCGACGCCTCGATCGCCGCATCGAACCGGCCCTTGCCCTCGGCGAAGCGGGCGAGACCCTCCGGTTTCTGACCGAGATCGACCGTTTCGGTCGCGCCAAGCCGGGCCGCGAGGGCGAGCGGGGCGCCAAGCACGTCGCAGGCGACGATCTCGGCAGCACCACGATGCCGTGCCGCGAGCAAGGCGAGCAAGCCGATCGGCCCCATGCCCGCGATGATCACCCGCATCCCCGGCCCGATCCCCGCCCGCGCCGCGGCGTGCAGCCCCACCGCCAGCGGCTCGGCGAAGGCGGCGCGCTCGACCGACAGCCCCGCCGGCAGCCGGACGAGCTGGCGCGCCGGCACCGTGATCGCGGAGCGGAACGCGCCGTTGATGTGCGGCCGGCGCATCGCGCTGCCGAAGAACCGCATGTCGGCGCAATGCTGCGTCGCCCCGGCAAGGCAGAACCGGCAGGCGCCGCAGGGCAGCGACGGGTCGATCGCCACCGCCTCGCCGGGCGCGAAACCCGACGCGGCGCCGGCAACCTCCACCTCGCCCGCCACCTCATGGCCGAGCACCATCGGCTCGGCCAGGCGCACCGGGCCGAAGCCGCCATGGCGCATGTAATGCAGGTCGGAGCCGCAGATCCCGCCGCGCAGCACCCGCACGCGCACCTCGTCCGGCCCCGGCGGCGGCGCGGGGCGATCCTCGATCCGGAGATCGCCCGCGGCGTGGATCACGATCGCTGTCATGGTGATTTCCTCCTTGAGCGGTGGGCCGGGTTCGTGTTACGGCATCAAAAGTGTTACCGCTAACATGCGCCGGTTTCGGCAGTTCGGCAACCATCCGGCACGAGCCGGCATAAAATTCGAGACCGGCCCGTGCCGGCGGATCAGAAAAATGACCGGCATTTGCCGGTGGAGCCAATAAATGACCGGCATTTGCCGGTCGGGGATGGATACGTGGGACTGACTCTGTTCGACCTTTCGGGCCGCAGGGCCCTGATCACCGGCGGGCGCAGCGGCATCGGCCGCGCCATCGCCACCGGGCTCGCCGAGGCCGGGGCGACGGTCATTCTGAACGCGCGCGACGCCGGGCGGCTGGAGGAGGCCGCCGCCGCGCTGCGCGCCCTCGGGCTCGACGCCCATGCCGCCTGTTTCGATGTCACCGACGCCGACGCCACCGCGGACGCCATCGCGCGGATCGAGGCCGACGGGCCGATCGACATCCTGGTGAATAACGCCGGGCTGCAACACCGCGCCCTGGCGGCGGATTTCCCGCTCGACGCCTTCGACCGGATCATGGCGCTCAATGTCCGCGCCGCCTTCGTGATGGCGCAGACGGTCGGCCGGCGGATGCTCGCCCGCAACCGCGGCAAGATCATCAACATCGCCTCGGTGCAGAGCGAGCTGGGCCGCGCCTCGATCACGCCCTACACGATGAGCAAGGGCGCGGTCCGCCAGCTCACCCGCGGGCTCTGCGCCGAATGGGGCGGGCGGAACATTCAGGTCAACGCCATCGCGCCCGGCTATTTCCGCACCGAGCTGACCGCAACCCTCACCGCCGACGCCGATTTCTCCGCCTGGCTCGCCGCGCGCACGCCGGCCGGGCGCTGGGGCGAGCCGGACGAGCTGAAGGGGGCGGCGATTTTCCTCGCCAGCGCCGCGTCGGATTTCGTCAACGGCCAGATGATCTTCGTCGATGGCGGGCTGACGAGCGTCGTATGACCGCGATCGGGCTGATCGGCGCGGGGGTGATGGGCAGCGCGATCGCCCGCCGCCTGCTCGCCGCCGGGTTCGGCCTGCGCGTGCACGACCGCAATCCGCCGAAGCTCGCCGCCCTCGCCGCGCAGGGCGCCCTGCCCGCCGCCAGCCCGGCCGAGGCCGCGCGGGGTTGCCCCTTCGTCATTCTCAGCCTGAACGATGCCGCCGGCATTCGCGCCGTGATGTTTGGCGCTGGCGGAATCACCAGCGTCGCCGGGCCGGAGACGCTGGTGATCGACATGTCCTCGATCGACCCGGCGGCGACCCGCGCGCTGGCCGCCGGCTTCGCCGCCGCCTGCGGCGGGCGCTGGCTCGATGCCCCGCTCTCCGGCGGCGCCCCCGGCGCGCTGGCCGGGCGGCTCGCCGTGATGGCCGGCGGCACCAGCGCCGATTTCGAATCCGCCCGCACGGTGATGGATCATCTCGCCGCGCGCTTCACCCTGATGGGCGGCACCGGCGCCGGGCAGGCGGCCAAGCTGGCCAACCAGCTGCTCTGCGGCGTCGGCTTCGCCGCCCTCGCCGAGGCGATCGCGCTGGCCGAGGCCGCCGGGGTCGATGCCGCGCGCCTGCCCGAAGCACTGTCCGGCGGCCGCGCCGATTCCGCCATCCTGCGCGAGTTCGGACCGAAATTCGCCGCCCGCGACGAAACCCCGACCGGCCGGCTCGACAACATGGTGAAGGACCTCGCCGGCGCCGCCGGCCTCGCCGCCGAGGCGGGCCTCGCCCTACCGCTGCTCGACGCGACCCTCGCCACCCACCGCGCCCGCATTGCCGAGGGGCTCGGCGGGGCGGATACCGCCGCGCTGATGCGCGCCTTTCCCCGACGCGAAGCGGGCGCGCCATGACCGCGCCGCTGCTTGCCATGCGCGGCAATACCGCGCCACTCCTGGCCATGCGCGGCATCTGCAAGAGTTTCGGCGGCACGCGGGCGCTGGATGCGGTCGATCTCACCGTCAACGCGGGCGAGATCGTCGCCCTGCTCGGCGAGAACGGGGCGGGCAAATCGACGCTGATCAAGATTCTCGCCGGCGTCTACCCGATGGATCGCGGCGAGATCAGCTTTCGCGGCGCGCCGGCCGTGCCGGGCAGCCTGCCGGTGCGGTTCATTCATCAGGATCTCGGCCTGGTGGACTGGATGACGATCGCCGAGAATTTCGGCCTCGCCCTCGGCTTTCCCCGCCGCCTCGGCCTGATCGACCGGCGTGCCGCCGCCCGCCGCGCCGCCGCCGCGCTGGCGGAGCTTGGCGTCGATCTCCACCCCGAAACCCGCATCCGCGACCTTGCCCGCGCCGAGCGCGCCTTGGTCGCCATCGCCCGGGCGCTGGCCGGCGAGGGCGAGATGCTGGTGCTCGACGAACCCACCGCCAGCCTGCCCGCCGCCGAGGTCGAACGGTTGTTCACGGCACTGCGCCGGCTGCGCGCCAAGGGCGTGGGGATGCTCTATGTCTCGCACCGGCTCGACGAGGTGTTTGCCCTGGCCGACCAGGCGGTGGTGCTGCGCGACGGGCGGCTGGCGGGGGCCGGCGCGGTCGCGACACTCGATGCCGGGGCGCTGATCGGCATGATCGTCGGCCACGCCGTCGCCCGGCATCGCCGCGCCGATGCCGCACCCGGCGCGGTCCGGCTCGAATGCCGCGACCTCTCGGTCGCCGGCGGGCCGCCGGTGAACCTTTCGGTCCGCGCCGGGGAAATCCTTGGCCTCGCCGGCCTCGTCGGCGCTGGGCAGGAGCGGCTCGGCCGCGCCCTGTTCGGGCTCGCGCCGCGCAGCGAAGGCCGCATCCTGCTCGACGGAATCGCGTCCGCGCCGGACTCCCCGCAGGCGGCGATGGCGCTCGGCATCGGCTTCGTCGCCGGCGACCGGGTGGGCGAATCGACCGCGCCGCGCCTTTCGGTCGCCGAGAACGCCTTCCTCAACGCCTATGCCCACGGCATGAAGCCGCTTTCCATCGTCCCGCCCGGCCGCCTCGCCCGCCGCGCTGCCGCCCTCGGCCGCGCCGTCGGCCTGCGGCCGAACGATCCGTCGCTGCCGATCGAGCAGCTTTCGGGCGGCAACCAGCAGAAGGTCGTGGTCGGCCGCTGGCTCGACCAGGCCGCCCGGCTGCTGGTGTTCGAGGACCCGACCGCCGGCGTCGATGTCGGCGCCAGGGCCGATATCTACCGCCTCTTCGCCGCCGCCGCCGCGTCCGGGGCGGCGATCGTCGTCGTTTCGTCGGATTTCGAGGAGATCGCCGAATTGTGCGACCGCGCGCTGGTGTTCGATCGCGGCGCCGTGGTCGGCGAGATCGCCGGGGCGGCGCTGACCATGGAACGCCTGCTCGCCGCCGCCTCCGCCGGCATCGCGACGGCGGCACCACCTGAAACCGGGGAGATCCGCGATGGAATCGCTTAAGTCCGACGCGCTGGAGCCGAGCGGCGCCGAACGCGCCGTCCTGCCGCGCGCCGAACTCCGCCGCCGCCTGCTCACCGTCTATGGCCTGCCGATCCTCACGGTGGCACTGATCGTGCTGTTCTCGCTGCTGCTGCCGGACACGTTCCCCACCGCCGGCAACATGCGGGCGATCTTCGTGGTGAAATCGGTCGTCGCCCTGCTCGCCCTCACCGCCCTGCCGCCGATGATCGCCGGGCGGATCGACCTGACCGTGGGCTACGGCATCGTGCTGTGGTCGATCATCGCGATCAGCCTGCAGGTGCAGTATCACTGGCCCTGGCCGCTGGCTGTGCTGGCGGTGCTCGCGCTCGGCGGGCTGTTCGGGCTGATGAACGGCATGCTGGTCGAGATCGCGCAGATCGACAGTTTCATCGCCACCCTCGGCACCGGCACCATCATCTACGCCCTCGCCGAATGGTATACCGGCGGCGAGCAGGTGGTGGGCACGCTGCCCGCCGCCTTCACCGCCATCAATGACGGCCGCCTGTTCGGCCTCGTGCCATTCCCCGCGCTCTACGTGCTGGTGGTGGCGCTGCTGCTCTGGCTGGTGACGGAGCGGATGCCGCTCGGCCGCGTGCTGTATGCGATCGGCGCCAACCGCCGCGCCGCCGAGCTGAACGGCATCGCGGTGCGGCGGCACGTTATCCTCGTGTTCGTCGCCTCCGGCGTGCTGACCGCCTTCGCCTCGGTGGTGTTGGCGGCACAGCTGCGGATCGGCGCGACCAGCCTCGGGCTGAGCTACCTGCTGCCCGCTTTGGTCGGCGCCTTTCTCGGCTCGACCACGATCCGCCCCGGCCGGGTGAATGTGTGGGGCACGGTGGTGGCGGAGCTGCTGCTCGCGGTCGGCATTTCCGGCATCGAGCAGCTCGGCGGCGCGTTCTTCGTCTCCAGCCTGTTCAACGGCGTCACCCTCGTGGTCTCGATCGGCCTGGCCGGTCTCGCGCAGCGGCGACGCGGCGTTCTCATCAAGGCGGCGCCGCCGGCGACCGCCGCAACCGGGGAGGACTCATGAAAAAGAACATCACACTGCTGGCGGCGCTGGCCGTCGCCGGCTTCACGGCACAAGCGCTGGCCGCGCCGTCGATGCTCGCGACGGCGCGCCAGTATGTCGCCGCCGCGACCAATCCCGCCCTGCCCTATACCGGGCCGACCACCGGGCCCAAGGCGGTGGCGGGCAAGTTCATCGTCTATGTCTCGTCGAACCAGTCGAATGGCGGGGCGCGCGGCGTGGGCAAGGCGGTGCGCGCGGCGGCGACGGCGATCGGCTGGCGCTTCCGCCTGCTCGACGGCAAGGGCACGGCGGCCGGGCAGAACGCCGCCCTGTCGGAGGCGATCGCGCTGAAACCCGCCGGCATCGTCCTTGGCGGGCTGGATGCGACGCAATCCGCCCCGTTCATCGAACAGGCCGACAAGGCCGGGATCAAGGTGGTCGGCTGGAATGTCAGCCCCAAGCCGGGCCCGATCGCGAAGCCGGCCATCGTCTACAACGTCGCGCAGGACCCGCTGGAGGTCGCCCGCGCCGCAGCACTCTACGCTATCGCCCGCTCGGACGGGCATGCCGGCGTCGTCATCTTCACCACCAGCGAATTCTCGATCGCGCTCGCCAAATCGAACCGGATGGCGGCGATCATCCGCGATTGCAAGGGCTGCCACCTGCTCGGCATCGAGAACGTGCCGCTCTCCTCGACCGCGACGCGGATGCCGCAGGTGACCGCGGCGCTGCTTGCCAAATACGGCAAGAAATGGACCTATTCGCTCGCCATCAACGACCTCTATTACGACTACATGGCGCCTGGCCTGTCCGCCGCCGGGCATCGCGGCGACGGCCCGCCCTACAACGTTTCGGCGGGCGACGGCTCGCAATCGGCCTTCCAGCGCATCCGCTCGAAACAGTTCCAGACCGCGACCGTCGCCGCACCGCTGGAGCTGGAGGGCTGGCAATGCGTCGATGAACTGAACCGCGCCTTCGCCGGGCAGAAGCCGGTCGCCGAGCCTGACCCGGTGCATCTGTTTACCCCGGAAAACGTCAACCAGGACGGCGGCGACAAGGACGTGTTCAATCCGCCGAACGGCTACAAGAGGGTGTTTCTGCGGATCTGGGGCCGCGCCGGCTGACCCCGGCGCGCAAGACCGACTCGCCGGCTGACCCCGGCGCGCAAAGCCGACGCGCCGGCTGACCCCGGCGCGCAAGACCGACGCGCCGGTTGACCCCGGCGCGCAAGACCAACGCGCCGGCTGACCCCGGCGCGGGACGCTGCCACGCTGTTTTCGCGGTGATGGCAAACGAGCGGTTTGGGTATAGGCTGCGCATTAGAGCATCATCCGATCAGATGGAGCCATCTGATCGGATAAAGATGCTCTGATCATCAATATCATAGAGCACTACATCCGATCCGGATGGATCGGAAAGTGCTCTAGCGCATGGCGGCGGGGCCACGGTGGCACCGCCGCCACGGCGCGAAGGAGCGGGGCCATGCCGACCACGATCGAACTGCCCGACCGAATCATCGTCGATCCCGCCATCACCACGCTGCGACGACATATCCACCACTGGCAGCGGGTGCAGGACATTGCCGGACTGCTGGCCTTTGTGCTGTTCGCCGCAACGCCGCTGGTGATGACGCTGACGTTCTGAGGCGTCCGGCACGTCCTCGCGGGCGGGGACGTGCGGTGTTGCCGGTTCAGACCACGCGGTTGGCGGGAGACTGGCCGGCGAGGACGGCCTCGATCCCGTCCAGCGCCAGCATGCCCATCGCAGTGCGGGTCTCGCGCGTGGCGCTGCCGAGATGGGGCAGCAGGACGACGTTCTCCAGGCCGAGATAGACCTCGGGCACGGCGGGTTCGGCGGGAAAGACGTCGAGCCCGGCGGCGCCGAGATGGCCGCTGGCGAGTGATGCGGCGAGGGCTTCATCGTCGATCGTGGTGCCGCGGCCGGTATTGATGACGATGGCGCCCGGTTTGAGGCGGGCGATGCGCGAAGCGTTCAGCCAGTGCCGCGTCGCGTCGCCGCCGGGCAGGTGGATCGACAGCACGTCCGCCGCGGCGAGGAAATCGGCCTCGTCGGCGATAAAGGCGGCGCCGCCCTCCTGCGCCGGGGCGAGGCGGCGGCGGTTGTGATAGACCACGCGCATCGACAGGCCCTGCGCCATCCGCGCCAGCGCCTGGCCGATGCGGCCCATGCCGAGGATGCCGAGCGTCTTGCCCTCAAGGCTGGTGCCGAGGAGGTAGGTCGGCGTCCAGCCCGGCCAGGCGCGGGCGCGGACGATGCGCTCGCCCTCGCCGGTGCGGCGGGCGGCGGCGAGCATCAGCGTGAGCGCAAGCTCGGCGGTGGCGAAGGAGAGCACGTCCGGCGTGTTGACCACGGCGAGGCCGCGCGATTTGGCGGCGTCGAGATCGATATGGTCGGTGCCGACGGAGAAGGTGGCGAGGACGCGCAGGCCGGCAGGGATGCGGGCAATCGCGGCGGCGTCGAGCCGGTCGGCGGGGGTGACCAGGGCGGCGGCGGCGCCATCGAGCGCGGCGAGGAAGGACTCGGCGTCGAAGGCGCCGTCCTGCGCGAGGAAGCGGGCGGCGAAGCCCTCGGCGGCGCGGGCCTCGACCGGTTCGGGCAGCACGCGGGAGATGGTCAGTCCTGGTTTCATGGGCGGTCCTTGAGTTCGGCCAGCGCGTCCCGCGTGTCGAAATCGCGCAGGACGGCATCGTCGGGCATTTCGACCTCGGCGATCCGGTCGACATGACGGGCGAGGATGTGGCGCGCGCCGGCATCGCCGGTGAGGGCGGCGATTTCGGGGAAGAAGCTCCGATCCCAGAGGATCGGGTTGCCGCGGCGGCCGCGATGGGTGGGGACGACGATGGCGCGGCCCTCGTCGGGATCGTAGGCGGCGATCAGCCGGTCGATCGCGGCGGCGTCGACCAGCGGCATGTCGCCAAGGCAGATCAGCGCCGCCGCCGTGTCCGCCGGCAGGGCGTTGATGCCGGCGGCGAGGCTCGCGGCCATGCCGGACGCGAAGCCAGCGGCGTGGACGAAGCGGACCGGGCGGCCGGTCAGCGCCTCGCGCACCGCATCGTCCTGATGGCCGGTGACGACGAGGACGAGGGCGGCGCGGGCGGCGAGCGCGTGATCGACCGTCGCGGCGACGAGGGCGCGGCCATCCTGCAGGCGGGCAAGGAGCTTGTTCTGCGGAGCGGCGCGCGAGGAGCGTCCGGCGGCCAGCACGATGACGGCGATTTTCGGCGCGGTGCGGCGGGCGGCGCGCGGCACGCGGGGTTCGGGGCGGGGGGCGAAATCCTTGAGCAGGCCGCCAATGCCCAACGAGGCGATCAGCGCGTCGTCGAGCGGTTCGCCGGCGAAGACGCGGTCGAGCACGAAATCGATGCCGTTGAGCCTCGGGCTGCGGGCGCAGCCGGGCAGGACGATGGCCGGCACCGCGCCGATGCGGCCGAAGCAGAGCAGGTTGCCGGGATCGACCGGCATGCCGAAGCGATCGATCCGGCCGCCGGCTTCGGTGATGGCGGCGGGGGCGACATCGGCGCGGTCGGTCACGGCGGAGGCGCCGGCGATCAGCACGAGATCGGCCCCCTGGGCGAGGAGCGCGTCGATCGCCGCGCGGATCGGCGCGGTTTCGTGCGGGGTCTCGATCGGGTCGAGCAGGGCGCCGCCGCGGGCGGCGACGCGCTGGCGGGTCGCCTCGATCGTGTTGCGGATCGCCGCGTCCTTCAGTTGCGGCAGGCGGGAGAGGACGAGGCCGGTGCGCAACGGCCGGAACGCCTCGATCCGCAGCGGCGCGCCCGCGCCGAGCAGGGACGCGGCGCGCGCCATCACCGCGCCGGGACGGCGAAGGGGACGATCTTGAGGGTTGCCAGCATGTCGCCGGGGGCGACGGGCGCGGCATCCGGCAGGGTGCCGAGGGCGATCGCCTCGTCGAGCCCGTTAAGGGCGGCGATGGCGGCGGCATCGAGGCGGAACAGGCCGTGGGCTTCGGCGAAGACGTTGACGCGGCCATGCACCGGGGCGGCGACGCGCAGACCGGGGCCGGCGAAATGGGCGCCGAGGCGGCGGGCGGCGTCTTCCTCCGGCACGTCGCCCGGTTCGAGCCGGGCGACGGTGACCTCGGCATGGCCGGCGGCGCGCAGGGCGGCGATCAGGGCGTCATCGAGCACCGCACCCTTGTGGATGACGCGATCGCGCGTCTTGAGGCTGTGGGCGAGGATGGCGCCGGCGAGATCGGCCGCGAGCGGGGCGGCGCCGAAGATCATGGCGCGGCGAGGCGACCGCGGCGGGCGGCGACGATTTCGGCGATGATCGACAGGGCGATCTCGGGCGCGGTGACGGCGCCGATATCGAGGCCGACCGGGGCGCGGATGCGGGCGAGCGCGGCATCATCGACCCCGACGGCGCGCAGGCGATCGAGCCGGGCGGCGTGGGTTTTCCGCGAGCCGAGCGCGCCGACATAGAACGGATCGGCGGCCAGCGCCCGGCGCAGCGCCGGATCGTCGAGCTTGGGGTCGTGCGTGAGGGTGACGACGGCGGTGCGGGAATCGAGGCCGAGGCGGTCCAGCGCCTCGTCCGGCCAGTCGGTCGCGATGGCGACGCCGGGAAGCGATCCGCGGTGGCGAAGGCGCGGCGGGGATCGACCACGGTGACGGCGAAGCCGGAGGCCAGCGCGAAAGGCACCAGCGCCTGGGCGATGTGCACCGCGCCGATGACGAGCAGCCGGGGGGACGGGTTGCGCGACTCGATGAACCAGGCGTCGTCGCCGATGGTGACGGTGCCGCTGCGGTCGGCGGCAAGCATGGCAGCGGCCTCGGCGGCAAGTGCGGCGGGGGCGGCCTCGTCCGGCAGGATGAAGGCAGCACCAGTGGCGAGGTTGGTGGCGAAGGCGACCGGGCGGCGGGCGGCGGCGGCTTCGCGCAGGGCTGCGAGATGGGCGGCCTTCACGAGAGCTTTTCCACGAAGACCGAGACCTTGCCGCCACAGGCGAGGCCGACCTCCCAGGCGCGTTCGTCGGTGACGCCGTAATCGAGGCGCTGCGGCGCGCCGGTTTCGATGCTGCGCTGGGCGGCCTCGGCCACCGCGCCCTCGATGCAGCCGCCGGAGACCGAGCCGGCGATGCGACCGGAGGCGGTGACGGCCATGCGGCTGCCGACGCGGCGCGGCGAGCTGCCCCAGGTGCTGGTGACGGTGGCGATGGCCACCTGCTCGCCTTCCGCGTGCCAGGCGGCGGCGATTCCGAGAATGTCCTCGGCGTCGGATACGGTGTCGCTCATTGGCGGGTCTCCCACAGGGCGGCGGCCTGCAGACGCGGCGGCGCCTCGCCCGACAGGGCTTGGACCAGGCTGCGCAGGCTGGCCAGGTTATGCACCGGGCGGAACTCGTCGACATAGGGCAGCATCGCCCGTGCGCCTTGCGATTTCGGCGCGAAGCCATCGTAGCGCAAGAGCGGATTGAGCCAGATCAGCCGGCGCGAGGAACGGTGCAGCCTTGCCATGTTGTCGGCGAGGCCGACGGCGCCCTCGCGGTCGAGCCCGTCGGTGACGAGAAGGACGACAGCACCCTGCGCCAGCACGCGGCGGGCCCAGAGCCGGTTGAACTGGCCGAGCGCCTCGCCGATGCGGGTGCCGCCCGACCAGTCCGGCACCGCGCTGGCGACCTGCTCGAACGCCTCTTCCGGGTCGCGCCGGGCGAGCTGGCGGGTGATGTTGGTCAGCCTCGTGCCGAAGAGGAAGGTGGTGACGCGCTCGCGGTCGTTGGCGACGGCGTGGAGGAAGTTCAGCAGGATCTGCGCGTAGCGGGCCATCGAGCCGGAAATGTCGCACAGGACGACGAGCGGCGGCGGGCGGGTGAGCGGCACGCGGCGGGCGATGTCGAACACCTCGCCGGAATGACGCATCGAATCGCGCAGGGTGCGCTTGAGATCGACCCGGCTGCCGCGGGCGGCGAGGCGGAAGCGGCGGGTGCGGCGTTCATCGAGCGGCAAGGCGAGACGGGCGATCTCGGTCTTGGCGGCGGCGATCTCCTCGGCGCTCATCGCCTCGAAATCGAGGGTTTCGAGGCGTTCCTGGGCGGAGGCGGAGAGGATCGCGTCGATCTCGCGGCGTTCGTCGGGGCGGGGTTCCTGCTCGCGTGCCTTCGCCGCCGCCATCGCCTCGGCAAGGCGGCGGGCGCCGGCGGCGGCCTTCTCCTCGCGCGGGGCGCGGCCATCCATCGCCGCCAGCATCTGGGCGAATTTCGCGGCATCGGGGTTGCGCCAGAAGGCCGAGAAGGCCTGGTCGAACAGCAGCGCGTGCTCGTGCCGGCGCAGCATCACCGCTTGCAGGGCCGCGCGCATCACCCGCCGGTCGGTGATGTCGACATGGGTGAGTGCCTCGGCGGCGGCGATGACCTCGCCGGGGCCGACGGGCAGGCCGGCGCGCCGGAGCAGGCGCGCGAAATGCATCACGTTCGGCGCGAGCCGGCCCGTATCGGAGGCACTCATGCCGCCTGGATCGCCTCCCCGGTGAGGCGGGCGGCGGTCTCGCCACGGATTTTCGCGATGTCGTCCTGGTATTTCAGCAGGGCGCCGAGCGTGTCCTCGACCGCGGCGGGGGCGAGTTCGACCTCGTCGAGCGCGGCGAGGGCGGAGGCCCAGTCGATCGTTTCGGCGACGCCGGGGAGCTTGAAGATGTCGGTGGTGCGGATGCGCTGGACGAACGCGACCACCTGGGCGGAGAGCTTCGCCGGCACCGCAGGCGCGCGGGCGGCGAGGATGGCGCGCTCGCGGGCGGCATCGGGATAGTCGACCCACTGGTAGAGGCAGCGGCGGCGGATCGCGTCGTGCACCTCGCGGGTGCGGTTGGAGGTGATGACGACGACGGGTTTCGTCGCCGCGGCGATGGTGCCCAGCTCGGGAATGGTGATCTGGAAATCGCCCAGCAATTCGAGGAGGAAGGCCTCGAAGGGCTCGTCCGCGCGGTCGAGCTCGTCGATCAGCAGGACGGCGGGCGACAGGCCCGGATCGATCGCCGAGAGCAGCGGCCGGCGGAGCAGGAATTCGGCAGAATACAGCGTCTCGCGCAGGGAGGCGCGGCTGGCGCCGCGGATTCGGCGAGGCGGATTTCCATCAGCTGGCGGGCGTGATCCCACTCATAGGCTGCGGCGGCGAGATCGAGCCCGTCATAGCATTGCAGGCGCACCAGACGCCGGCCGAGCTGCTCGGCCAGGACCTTGGCGATCTCGGTCTTGCCGGTGCCGGGCTCGCCCTCAAGGAACAGGGGGCGCCCCATGGCGAGGGCGAGATGCACGCTGGTGGCCAGCGCCCGGTCGGCAACGTAGTTGCCGCGGGCGAGCAGTTCGGCGGTTTCGGCGACGGTGCGCGGGAGGGCGGTTTCGGTCATCCGATGTATTTGGAGAGGACCAGTGCCACGACAACCGCCGAAATGATGATCGGCACCCAGATCCCGAGGGGCAGGCCGGCGATGACGGGGTTGCTGCGATCCTCGCCATGGGCGGGGTGGGCGTGATCGTGGGCGTGGTCGGCCATGCTGGCGGTCTCCTTGGTTTGGTCCGGCGCGGGAGCCGGGACGGCTGCCGGGGCGGGGGCGAGTTTTTCGGAAAATTTGGTGAAGAAGGACTCGGCGTAGGATTTCGCCACCGAATCGATCAGCCGGGCGCCGAGCTGGGCCATCTTGCCGCCGATCTGCGCGGAGACCTGATAGGTCAGCTTCGTGCCGCCCTCGGCATCGGCGAGCTGGACCTTCGCGCCGCCCTTGGCGAAGCCGGCGACACCGCCCTGCCCTTCGCCGGAAATCGTGTAGGAATTGGGCGGATCGAGATCGGCCAGCGTCACCTTGCCATTGAAGCGCGCGGAAATCGGGCCGATCTTGGCGGCAACCGTCGCGGCCATCTCGGTATCGGAGTGCTTTTCAATGGATTCGCAGCCCTGTATGCACGCCTTGAGGACTTCGGGGTCGTTCAGCGCGTCCCATACCGCCGCGCGCGGCGCGGCGATCAGCCGTTCTCCCGACATTTCCATGAGGCTTGCTCTCCTTCGTGACCGTGTTCCGTTTCCGCATCTTTAGTTTGACGCTGCCGCGCGCGCAAATCCGCCCTGCCCTGCCGCGCGGGATCTTGAAAGCCGGACGCCGGGGCACGCGCCGGTGAGCGGGCTTGCCGCAGTCGCGCCGTTCTTGGGCACGCTGGCGAGTTTCGCCCTGCTGCCGGGGCTGGCGCCGCGCGTCTGGCACCGGCACATGGTGCGGATCAGCCTGTTCTGGGTGGCGCTCGGACTCGCGATCGGGGCGATGGCGGCCGGGCCGGCGGCGGCGCTGGCGCAACTCTGGCATTCGGGGCTGGTCGATTTCATGCCCTTCATCGCGGTGCTGATGGCGCTCTACACGCTGGGCGGCGGGGTGCTGATCGCCGGCGGGCCGTGGGGGCGGCCGGGCGGCAACCTGCTGCTGCTGGCGGTGGGCACGCTGCTCGCCTCGGCGATGGGGACGATCGCAGCCTCGCTGCTGCTGATCCACCCGCTGCTGGCGGCCAACGCGGCGCGGCGCGAGGTGCGGCATCTGGTGCTGGCGTTCATTTTCGTGGTGGCCAATGCCGGGGGCGCGCTGACGCCGCTCGGCGATCCGCCGCTGCTGATCGGCTTCCTGCGCGGGGTGCCGTTCTTCTGGCCGCTGTTCAACCTCGCCGGGCCGATGCTGGTGGTGGTGGTGCCGGTGCTGGCGCTCGCCTTCGCGATCGACTGGCGGCTGGCGCGGCGCGAACCGGTGCGCAAGGCCGAGCGGCTGAGGGTGCGCGGCGGCGCCAATCTCGCGTTGCTTGGCATGTTCATCGCGGTGCTGACGCTGGCCGGGATCGAGCCGGGGCCGGAGATCGCGATCGGGCCGGCATCGCTGCCGGCGGGGCAGATCGCGATCACATTGTCTGCGGCCGTTTTCGTCGCGATTTCCGAGCGGGTGACGCCACGGGCGATCCGCGCGCGCAACCAGTTCGCCTGGGAGCCGATGCGCGAGATCGCCGTTCTGTTCTTCGCGATCTTCGCGACGATTCCGCCGGTGCTGCGCACGGTCGCGGCGGCGGGGCTGCCGCAATCGGCGGGCTTGTGGTTCTGGGCTTCGGGCCTGTCCTCGGCGTTTCTCGACAGCGCGCCGACCTATCTGATGTTTTTCGAGGCGGCCGGGGGGAACGCGGCGCGGCTGGTCGCCCCGCCGGCGACGCTGCTGACAAGCTTCGCCGCCGGATCGGTGCTGTTCGGCGGGCTGACCTATCTTGGTAACGCGCCGAATTTGATGATCCGCGCGATCGCGGCGCGGCGCGGCGTGCGGATGCCGGGGTTCATCGGGTATATGGGGGCGGCATTCATTGTGCTGCTGCCGCTCTTCGCGCTGACGACGCTGATGTTTTTCGCGGGCTGACGCCGCTGATCGTCTTTTGCCGGCGGTCGCCGTTGATCGTCTTTGCCGGCGGTCGCCGTTGATCGTCTTTGCCGGCGGTCGCCGTTGATCGTCTTTGCCGGCGGTCGCCGGCGGGTCGGGTTCAGCGGCGCAGGGCGGCGGCGGCGGCGGCGCGCTCGGTGATGGCCCGCCAGTCGCCGGCGCTGAGCAGATCGGCCGGGGTGAGCCAGGAGCCGCCGACGCAGATCACGTTGGCCAGCGCGAGATAGTCGGGCGCGGAGGCGGGGGTGATGCCGCCGGTCGGGCAGAAGGTGACCTCGTGGATCGGCGCGCCGATCGCCTTGAGCATCGGGATGCCGCCGGCCTGCTCGGCGGGGAAGAATTTCTGGTAGCGGAAGCCGGCTTCGAGCAGATGCAGCACCTCGGTCGGCGTTGCAGCGCCGGGGAGGAAGGGCACGCGGCTCTGCGCCGCGGCGGCGTGGACGGCGGGGCTGGAGCCGGGCGAGACGACGAATTTCGCACCGGCCTCCTCCACCTCGCGATATTGCGACGGGGTGAGGACGGTGCCGGCGCCGACGACCATTTCCGGCACCGCTTCGGCCATCGCCGCGATCGCCTCCATCGCCGCCTTCGTGCGCAGCGTGACCTCGACGACGCCGACGCCGCCCTCGATCAGGGCGCGGGCGAGCGGGATGGCATCCTGCGCGCTGTCGATGGTCAGGACCGGGATGACCGGCGAGACGGCGAGCAGGGCAGCGAGCCCGTCCTGGCGGTTCATGCGAAGACGCTCGCGCCGAGATCGGCCCCGGCGACGGCGGCGCGGAAGGCGCCGAACAGGTCGCGGCCGATGCCGTGGTGATGCGCCGAGAGATCGACTTCCGGGAGCGGCCGCGCCGCGAATTCCGCCTGATCCACCTGAACCTCCACTATGCCGGCCTCGCAGTCGAGCCTGATCATGTCGCCATCCCTCACCTTCGCCAGCGCGCCGCCGCAGGCGCATTCCGGCGTCACGTGGATCGCCGAGGGCACCTTGCCGGAGGCGCCGGACATCCGCCCATCGGTGACGAGGCCGACCTTGAAGCCGAGATCCTGCAACACGCCGAGGGGCGGTGTCAGCTTGTGCAATTCGGGCATCCCGTTCGCCTGCGGCCCCTGATGGGTGACGACGGCGACGAAATCGCGGTGCAGTTCGCCGGCCTTGAACGCCTCCTGCATCGCTTCCTGGCTGCGGAAGACGCGGGCCGGGGCGACGATGACGCGGTGCTCGGGCTTGACGGCGGAGATCTTGGTGACGGCCTGGCCGAGATTGCCGTGCATGATGCGCAGGCCGCCATCCTTGCTGAAGGGCTCGGAGGCATCGCGCAGGACGTCGCGGTCGAGGCTTTCGGCCGGGGCGGGTTTCCAGCGCAGGACCTTTTCCTCCAGCACCGGCTGGTCGCGATAGGCCTGCAACCCGTCGGGGCTCCAGACGGTGCGGGCATCGCCGTGCAGCAGGCCGGCATCGAGCAGGGCGCCGATCAGCACCGGCATGCCGCCGGCGGCCTGGAAGTGGTTCACGTCGGCGCTGCCATTGGGATAGATGCGGGTAAGCAGCGGGATGTGTTCGGACAGATCGGAGAAATCCTGCCAGGTGATGGCGATGCCGGCGGCGCGGGCCATGGCGACAAGGTGGATGGTGTGGTTGGTCGAGCCGCCGGTGGCGAGCAGGCCGATGATGCCGTTCACCACCGTCCGCTCGTCGACCATTTCGCCGACCGGGGTGAATTCGTTGCCGCGGGCGGTGATTTCGAGGATGCGCTTCGCCGCCGCACTGGTCAGCGCGTCGCGCAGCTCGGTGTTGGGGTTGACGAAGGAGGCGCCCGGCAGATGCAGGCCCATGATCTCCATCAGCATCTGGTTGGAGTTGGCGGTGCCGTAGAAGGTGCAGGTGCCGGGGCTGTGATAGGCGCCGATTTCGGAGTCGAGCAGTTCGGCGCGGCCGACCTTGCCCTCGGCGTAGAGCTGGCGGACGCGGGATTTCTCGGTGTTGGAAATGCCCGATTGCATCGGCCCGGCGGGGACGAAGATGGCCGGCAGGTGGCCGAAGGACAGGGCGGCGATGACGAGGCCGGGGACGATCTTGTCGCAGACGCCGAGCAGCAGCGCGCCGTCGAACACGTCGTGCGAGAGGGCGATGGCGGTGGCCATGGCGATGACGTCGCGCGAGAAGAGCGAGAGTTCCATCCCTTCCCGCCCCTGGGTGACGCCGTCGCACATCGCCGGCACGCCGCCGGCGACCTGGGCGATGCCGCCGGCCTCGCGCACGGCGTGCTTGATGAGGTCGGGGAAGCGGCCGAAGGGCTGATGCGCCGAGAGCATGTCGTTATAGGAGGTGACGATGCCGATATTCGGCTTGTCGTCGCGCTTGAGGTCGTCCTGCTCGGCCTTGGCGCAGCCGGCCAGGGCGTGGGCGAGATTGGCGCAGCCGACCGCGCCGCGGTGCACGCCGCGCGCAATCAGCGCGCCCGTGCGGGCCAGATAGGCGGCGCGCCCGGCCTCGCTGCGCGCCCTGATCCGGTCGGTGACCCGTGCGATCGCATCCTGAACCATGTTTTTGCTCCTCGCAGTACGCGCGCCCCGGCGGGGCGTGTCAGTCGCCGGCGCCGTAGCCGGCCTGTTCGTCGAACCAGGTGCGGCCGTCGCGGACGATCATCGCCACCGCCTCGGACGGGCCCCAGGTGCCGGCGGTGTAGAGCTTGGGACGGTCGCCGGCGGAATTCCAGGCATCGAGGATGGATTCGGTCCATTCCCAGGCGGCCTCGACCTCGTCGCGCCGCATGAACAACGTGGCGTTGCCGCGCACCACATCCATCAGCAGGCGCTCGTAGGCATCCGGCATATGGTTGTTCTTGAAGGTTTCGGCGAAGCTCAGGTTGAGCGGGGCGTTGCGCAGGCGCAGGCCGCCGGGGCCGGGTTCCTTGGTCCACAGATGCAGGCGGATATGCTCGTCGGGCTGCACGCGGATGACGAGGCGGTTCGGCATCGCGCGGTCAGAGCCGGTGGGGAAGATCCAGTAGGGCACCGGCTTGAACTGGATGACGATTTCCGAGACCTTTTCGGGCATCCG
This sequence comes from Acidocella sp. C78, assembly GCF_907164655.1. Lineage (NCBI taxonomy): Bacteria > Pseudomonadati > Pseudomonadota > Alphaproteobacteria > Acetobacterales > Acidocellaceae > Acidocella > Acidocella sp. C78. The sequence goes on along the minus strand of NZ_CAJQZK010000008.1, from coordinate 80,990 downwards.
CTTGCCGGTGCGCAGGTAGAACGGCACGCCGGCCCAGCGCCAGTTGCGGACCTCGACCTTCAGCGCGGCGAAGGTTTCGGTGGTGGAGCCGGGGGCGATGTCGTTTTCCTCGGCATAGGATTTCACCGGGCCGCCCTTGATCGCGCCGGCGCGATACTGGCCGCGGACGGATTTCGTTGCGATATCGTCACGGGAAATCGGGGCGAGGGATTTCAGCACCTTGATCTTTTCGTCGCGCACTTCCTCGCGATCGAGCGTTGCCGGCGGTTCCATCGCCACGAGGCAGAGCAGCTGCATCAGGTGGTTCTGGATCATGTCGCGCAGGGCGCCGGTATGGTCGTAATAGCCGCCACGATCCTCGACGCCGACGGTTTCGGCGACGGTGATCTGCACATGATCGATGCCGTTATGGTTCCAGACCGGTTCGAACAGCGAGTTGGCGAAGCGCAGCACCAGCAGGTTCTGCACCGTTTCCTTGCCGAGATAATGATCGATGCGGAAGATGTTGCTCTCCTCGAACACCGCGCCGACACGGTCGTTGATGGCGCGGGCGGAGGCAAGGTCGTGGCCGATCGGCTTTTCCAGCACGATGCGGGTTTCCGGCGTTTGCAGGCCGTGGGCGTGGATGTTGTCGGCGATCGGGCCATACAGCTCGGGGGCGGTGGCGAGGTAGAAGACGCGGATCTGGCGCGGCGCATCCCCGAGCAAGGCGGCGAGTTCGGGCCAGCCGCGCGCGGCCTTGGCATCGACCGAGACATAATGCAGCCGGGCGAGGAAGCGGGCGAGCACCGCGGGATCGAGCTTGTCGGCGATGAATTCGCGCAGGCTCGCCTCGACCAGCTCGCGGAACCCGGCCGCGGAGAGTTCGGTGCGGGCGGAGCCGACGATGCGCGAAGACGCCGGCAACTGGCCGTCGAGATCGCGGAGGTAGAGTGCGGGCAACAGCTTGCGGCGGGCGAGGTCGCCGGTGCCGCCGAACACCACGTAGTCGAACGGGTCGATAATGGGCTGGGAAAAATTCATGGGTCAAAATAATCCCTGGTTGCCGCTGCCCGGTATAGGCCGGGCCGCCGGTCAACTCAACACCGGCGGCCCGCTTGCGGTCAATTCATGCAATTGCCGCCATCGACGTTGAGCGTCTGGGCGACGATGTATTCCGCCTCGTCGGAGGCGAGGAAGATGGCGGCACCGACGAGATCGTCCGGCCGGCCCATCCGCCCATAGGGCACGGCGAGGCCGACCTGGCGCTTCTTCTCGCCGACCGGCAGGTTTTCGTATCGCGCGAACAGCGCATCGACCTCCTGCCACATCGGCGTGTCCACCACGCCGGGGGAGATGGCGTTGACGCGGATGCCGTGGCGGATCAGGTCGAGCCCGGCGGACTGGGTGAGGCTGATCACCGCCGCCTTGCTCGCGCAGTAAACGCCGACCAGCGCCTCGCCGCGGCGGCCGGCCTGCGAGGCCATGTTGATGATCCGCCCGCGCCGCCCGAGCGCGATCATCTGCCGGGCTGCCGCCTGCAGGGTGAAGAGCAGGCCCTTCACGTTGACGGCGAAGAGCTTATCGTAGCTCGCCTCGGTGATGTCGGCGATCGGCGCGAGATCGAACACCGCGGCGTTGTTCACCAGGATGTCGAGCCCGCCGCGCGCTGCGGTGAAATCGGCGAAGGCGGCAATGGAATTCATGTCCGCCACATCGAGGGCACAGGCATGCGCCTGCGGCCCGAGATCGCGCGCGACCGCCTCCGCCGCCGCGCGCGAACGGTCGGCGATGCAGACAGTCGCACCCTCCTCGATATAGCCGGCCGCCATCGCCTGGCCGATGCCCCCTGCCCCGCCGGTGATCGCCGCGTATTTGCCTTGCAAGCGTCCGCTCATCGCTGCCTCACCAGACCGTGTAGCCGCCATCGGCGAGGACGATCGAGCCGGTCATCAGGCTCGACGCGTCGGAGGCGAGGAAGAGCACCACCGAGGCGATTTCGTGCGGCTGGCCGACGCGGTGCATCGGCGTCATGTCGAGCCAGATGCGGTTGAGTTCGGGATCCTCCATGCCGAAGCGGGTCAGCGGCGTGTCGATATAGGTGGGCGCGACGGCGTTGACGCGCACGCCGCGATCGGCCCACTCGCCGGCGAGGGAGCGGGTGAGATGGTGCACCGCCGCCTTCGACGCGTTGTAGAAGGACTGCTTCTGCGGCTTGTTCGAGATGAAGCCCGACATCGAGCCGGTGTTGACGATGACGCCGCGCTGGCGGGCGAGCATGGCGCGGCCGAAGGCGCGGGCGCACCAGAACACGCCGTTGAGATTGACGTTGATGACATCGAGCCAGTGCTCGTCGGTCACGTCCTCGGCGGCGACGCCCGAGCGGGCGATGCCGGCATTGTTCACCAGGATGTCGATCGCGCCGAATTTCGCATTCAGCGCATCGGCGGCGGCGTTCACCGCGTCGGGGTCGGTGACGTCGAGCACGACGGAGTCGGCCGAGTAGCCGAGCTTCGCGAGTTCGGCCTTGCCTTCCTCGCAGACGGTGGCATCGCGGTCGGCGATGACGACATGCGCGCCGGCCTCGGCCAGAGCGGTGGAACAGGCGAGGCCGATCGCGCGGCCACCGCCGGTGACGACCGCGTTGCGCCCCTTGAGGTCATATTTCTCGAGATACATGTCCGCTCCTTGTGTTGTCCTGCGCTGGCGTGGTGCTCAGCGCAGGTGGAATTCGCGCCGCAGCAGCGCCTTGCCGTCCGGCCCGAACAGCACGGCGCGGGCGGGTTGCGGCTTCATGCGCACGGGATCGCCCATGCGCACGCCGGCGAGATCGTCGGCCTTGACGATCATCTGCGCCTCGCCGGGGCGCCTGACATAGACGAGGGTTTCATTGCCGAGATGCTCGACGAAATCGGCGGTGCCGCCGATTTCGCCATCGGCGGCGAGCGCGGTGTGCTCGGGCCGGATGCCGAGCGTGACGCGCAGGCCGGGGGCCGCGGCGATGTTGGCCGCCGCGACACGGATGCTGCCGCCATCGTCGAGTTTCACATCCGCGCCGGCATCGTCGCGCGCGGAGACGACGCCTTGCAGCAGGTTCATCTTGGGCGAGCCGATAAAGCCGGCGACGAAGAGATTGGCCGGGTTGTGATAGAGTTCGAGCGGCGAGCCGACCTGCTCGACGATGCCGCCGTTCAGCACCACGATGCGATCGGCCATCGTCATCGCCTCGACCTGGTCGTGGGTGACGTAGATCATCGTGGTTTCGAGCTGCTTGTTCAGCTTCACGAGTTCGGTGCGCATCTGCACGCGCAGCGCGGCATCGAGATTCGACAGCGGTTCGTCGAACAGAAATCCTTTCGGATTGCGAACGATGGCGCGGCCGATGGCGACGCGCTGGCGCTGGCCGCCGGAGAGCGCCTTGGGGCGGCGGGCGAGTACCTTGTCGAGTTGCAGCATCTCGGCGGCGTGGGCGACCTTCCGCTCGATCTCGGCCTTGGGGACTTTCGCCATCTTGAGCGCGAAGCCCATGTTTTCCGCGACCGTCATGTGCGGGTAGAGCGCATAGGTCTGGAACACCATGGCGAGGCCGCGCTTGTCGGGCGGGATGTCGTTGGCGCGCACGCCATCGATGCTGAAATCGCCGCCGCTGATTTCCTCGAGCCCGGCGATCATGCGCAGCAGCGTCGTCTTGCCGCAGCCCGAGGGGCCGACGAAGACAACGAATTCGCGATCGTCGATCGACAGATCCACGCCCTTGATGGCGTGGAAGCCCTCGTATCGCTTCTCGACCTTTTCCAGCAGAAGTTTCGCCATGATCCGCTCCTATTTCACCGCGCCGAATGTGAGCCCGCGCACGAGGCGGCGCTGGGTCAGGCTGCCGAAGACCAGAATGGGGGCGACCGCGAGAACCGAGGCCGCCGAGAGTTTCGCCCAGAACAATCCCTCCGGCGCCGAGAACCGCGCGATATAGGCCGCGAGCGTGCCGGCGTGCGACGCGGTGACGTTGATGCTCCAGAACGCCTCGTTCCAGGCGAGGATGACGGAGAGCAGCGCCGTGGAGGCGACCCCGGGCCCCGCGAGCGGGAGCAGCAGATGGATCATCTGCTGGCGCGGGCCAACCCGTCGACGCGCGCGGCTTCGAGGATTTCGTGAGGTATATCCTTGAAGAACGAATAGAGCATCCAGACCACGATGGGCAGGTTCATCAGCGTGTCGATGGCCACGAGGCCGAGCCGCGTGTCGAGCAGGTGGACGTTCTTGAGGAAGAGATAGATGGGCATCAGCACGCCGACCGCCGGGAGCATCTTGGTCGAGAGCATCCACATCAGGGTGAATTCCGTGCGCTTGCCAGGGAAGAAGGCGAGCGCGTAGGCGGCGGGAAAGGCGATGGCGATGGCGAGAACGGTGGCGCCGACGCTGACGATCACGCTGTTGAGCGCGAAGAGCAGGTAGCCGGCGTTCTGCGTCGCGTCGAAAAAGCTCCTGAGCGTGGGCGTGAAGATCAGCAGCGGCGGGATCGCGATGGCCTGGCCTTCGGTCTTGAAGGCGGTGACGAGCATCCAGAGGATGGGGAAGACCATGATGAGCGCTGCCGCCCAGGCGAGGGTGGCGAGGACGACGCGGCTGGCGAGGGAGGGTTTCATCGGCGGGACCTCACGCCTGCAACGTGCGCGAGACCGCGCGGATGAGGAAGAAGGCGAGGATGTTGGCAAGCACGATCGCGAAGACGCCGGCGGCCGAGGCGCTGCCGATCGAGAAATCGTTGAGCGCGCGGATGAAGATCATGTAGGTCAGCGTCGTCGTCGCATCGCCGGGGCCGCCATTGGTGGTGGTGTAGATGACGGCGAAGGCCGAGAGCATGAAGATCGATTCCAGCATCACCACGATCGAGATCGGCCGGCCGAGATGCGGCAGCACGATGTAGCGCAGGCGGGCGAAGCCCTTCGCACCGTCCATCCGCGCGGCTTCGAGCTGGTCGGTATCGAGCGATTGCAGGGCGGTGAGCAGGATGAGGGTGGCGAAGGGAATCCAGCGCCAGGAATAGATCACCACGATCGAGAGCATCGGATAGACGCTGAACCAGGCGATGGGCTTGAGGCCCGCCAGCGTCATCAGCCAGCCGGCGAGGCCGCTGACCGGATCGAGCAGCAGGTTCTTCCAGATCAGGGCGGCGACCGGCGACATCACGAAGAAGGGCGCGATCGCCATCAGCCGGGCGATGTTGCGGCCGGGGAAATCGTTGTTGAGCAGCAGCGCGATGATCGTGCCGAACACGATCGAGGCGGCGAGCACGCCGGCGACCAGCACCACGCTGTTCCAGATCGCCGTCCAGGTCGAGGAATCGGTGAAGAGGTAGGTATAGTTGAGGCCGCCATTATACGCCGCCGGCGGTTCCATCAGGTTGTAGTGCTGGAACGAATAGAGGATCGTCTGCAGCAGCGGCAGGATCGACCAGAGCAGCAGGAGGACGACCGCGGGAGCAGCAGCGGCAGGGTTCGCACCTGGCGGCGCGGCGCGGCCGAGGGAGCGGCTTTTGTCATCGTGGGTGATACAGGCTGGCTCATCATGCGCTCCCGCGTTCCGGCGGATGGCGGCGCCCCGGAAGATCCGCGACGCCGCCTCCTTCCTTGCCGAACTCAGTGGTAACCGGCTTCCTTCATCGTCCGCGCCGTGGCCTTCTGGGCCTGGGCGAGGGCGGCGTCGACCGATTTCTGCCCGGCGAGGGCGGCGGCGAGCTGCTGGCCGACCTCGGTGCCGATCCCCTCGAATTGCGGGATCGCGACGAACTGCACGCCGGTATAGGGCACGGGCTTCAGCGTCGGGTGATTCGGATCGGCGGTCAGGATCGCGTTCTTGACCGCCTCCGCGAAGGGAGCCGCCTTGAGGTAGTCAGGGTTGCTGTAGGTCGAGATGCGGGTGCCGGGCGGGACCTGGACCCAGCCGAATGTGTGACCGACCAGCTTGAGATAGGCTTTCGACGTGGCCCATTCGAGGAACTTCATGTCGGCCGCCTTGTGGCGCGTGGTTTTCGGCATGGCGAGCGCCCAGGCCCAGAGCCAATGCGCGCCGTGCGGCGTGACCGCGACCGGGGCGGAAACCATGCCGACCTCGCTTGCGACCTTCGAGGTTTTCGGGTCCCACAGCGAGCCGGCCGCGACCGTGCTGTCGATCCACATGCCGCATTTGCCCTGGCTGAACAGCGCCAGATTCTCGGTGAAGCCGTTGGAGGTGACGTTGGGCGGGCCGTATTTCTTCTCGATGTTGACGTAGAAATCGGCGGCCTTCTTCCAGGCCGGACTGTCGATCCGCGGCTGCCATTTCATGTTGAACCAGCGGCCGCCGAACGTGTTCACCAGCGTGGTGAAATAGGCCATGTTCTCGCCCCAGCCGGGCAGGCCGCGCAGACACATGCCGTAGATGCCCTTCGAGGGATCGTTGATCTTGGCGGCAAACGTCTCGATCTCGGCATAGGTCGGGTGCGCCGGCATGGCGAGGCCGGCGGCCTTGAACAGATCCTTGCGGTAATACGTCGCCGAGCTTTCGGCATAGAACGGCAGGGCGTAGAGCGTGCCCTTGTAGGACAGACCCTTGCGCACGGTGGGGAACAGATCCTTCGCGTCGTAGCTCGCGGGCAGGTTCTTCACCGGCGCGAGCCAGCCGGCCTTGCCCCAGATCGGCACTTCGTAGGAGCCGACGGTGACGATGTCGAAATTGCCGGAATTGGTCGCGATATCGGTGGTGACGCGCTGGCGCAGGGTGTTTTCCGGCAGCACCACCCAGTTCAGCTTGATGCCGGTTTCCCTGGTGAACTGGGGCGACAGTTTCTGCATTTGCAGCATGTCGGGGTTGTTGACCGTCGCGATCGTCAGCGTCGTCGCGTGAGCGGCGGCGATGCCGAGGCAACCGAGGGCGAGTCCGCCCATCGCAGTCCTGATCTGTCGTTTCATGAAGCGTTTCCCTCTCGAACAATCCGGTTCATCGACTGAAGCACGGCGCTCGCAAACCGCGCGCCGGGACGTGCGCAGACGGGGCTGCGCGAGGTGAGCCCGCAAGGGCCAGTGCGATCGGGGAAACCCGGCCCGCGCCCCGCCCGGGTGCGACCGGAAGGCTGGATATCCCCCCGCATGTTGCGTCCGGCGCGCCGGCACAACTTGTGATTCGCAGGTAGCTGGCTTTCGTTTGGAAAGTCAACGACAAAATCATGCCGCGGCGCAACATCGAAAGATAGGAATTTGAAATAGAAATATGGCGAGAGCGGCGGAAAATCGGGTTTGCTGGTGAAAAAATTTCTTTCGTTTCGAAACCTATAGACTTCCGGTCGGGTTACTGGCATCGATGCCGCATGGAACGTTCCGGGGCATCGCTTTGACGGTCGGCGCAAAGAGCGCCGTGTTGCAGCGGCGGTTGCAGATCGCCGACTGGATCCGTCAGTACGGGCAGATGCGCGTGGATGAACTCAGCACGGCGCTCAAGGTTTCCGAAGTCACGATTCGCGGCGACCTGACCTATCTCGAGGAGCAGGGGCTGATCGTCCGCAGTTTTGGCAAGGCGATCGCCGCGAAATCGGCCGCTCCGCGCGACCGGCCCGCCGGCGCGCCGCTGACCAAGGCGCAGCTGGTGCCGATGCTGCGGCGGGCGCAGGCGCTGATCGGGCCGGACCAGACGGTGCTGGTCGGCCCCGGGCCGCTGGCGACGCAGGCGATTCCGTGGCTCGCGGAAATTCCCGGACTTTCGGTGGTGCTGACCAGCGCCGAGGCGATCCCGCTTGCCCGCACCTGCCTCGATGCGCGGATTCATCTGCTGGGCGGCGAGATCGCGCCTGACAGCGGCATGATCGAGGGCGCGGGCGCGCTCAGGATGCTCGACCATTTCGCGCTCGGCTGGTCGATCTTCGAGGCGGACGCGCTGTCGGCCGACGCCGCCCTGCTGCTGGCCGCCAAACCCGCCGAACGGCTGGCCGAGGCGGCGATACGGCGCAGCACGCGCAGCATCGTGCTGATCGGCAACCCCGCTCTTTCGCTCGAACGGCGCACCGCACAGCTCGGCCTTGCCGGGATTTCCGACCTGATCCTGCCCGGGCTGCCGAGCAACCGGCTGCGCGACATCCTGCTGGGCGCGGGCTTCAGGCCGGTGGATGCCGAGGCCGGGACGGAGGCGCATTTCTCCAGCCACCCGGCACGGCAGCGCGCCGGCGCCAAGGCATTCGGCGAGGCGTCATGACCGGCATGATCGTCACCATGGGTGAAATCCTCGTCGACATTCTCGCCGAGGAAAAGGGGCAGGGCTTTCACGAGCCCGGCCGGCTGCTCGGCCCCTTCCCCGGCGGCGCGCCGGCGACCTTCATTGCCCAGGCCGCGCGGCTCGGGGCTGGCGCGGGCATCATCTCCTGCATCGGCGACGACGATTTCGGCTGGCTCTGCGTCGACCGGCTGCGGCGCGAGGGGCGGATGTGAGCGCCGTGCGGATCGAGCCGGACCAGGTGACGGCGAGCGCCTTCGTGCGCTACCGCGAGGATGGCGACCGCGACTTCCTGTTCAACCTCAAGCGCAGCGCCGCCGGGCGGATCACGATCGACGCGGCGGCGCGGGCGATGCTCGCGCAATGCGCGCATTTCCATATCATGGGCACGTCGCTGTTTTCGTTTCATGTCATTGACGAAATGAAAAAGGCGATCGAACTGGCCAAGGCGAATGGGGCGGTGATTTCGTTCGATCCGAATATCCGCAAGGAAATGCTGACGATTCCCGAAATGCGCGCCGGGCTCGAATTCATGCTGGGCTATACCGACATCTTCCTGCCCTCGGGGCCGGAGATTCTGCTGCCGACGGAGGCGAAGTCGGAGCGCGCGGCGGTCGAGGAGCTGCTCGATCTCGGCGTGCGGATGGTGGTGATCAAGCGCAGCCGCAAGGGTGTCAGTTTCCGCTCACGCGAGGAACAGTTCGACCTGCCGGCCTTTCCGGTGGAGGAGGTCGACCCGACCGGGGCTGGCGACTGTTTCGGCGCCGCCTTCGTCACCTGCCTGTTGCAGGGGATGGGGACGCGGCGGGCGCTCGACTACGCCCGCGCGGCCGGCGCGCTGGCCGTCAGCCGCAAGGGCGGGATGGAGGGGATCGCCGATCTCGCGACACTCGACGCCTTCATCGCCGAAGCGGGCTGAGCCATAACCGGAACGAGGAGAACCGCCATGAGCCATCCGGAAAACCATGTCGTCATCGGCGTCGATGTCGGCACCGGGAGCGCGCGCGCGGGCGTGTTCGGCCTTGACGGGGCGATGCGCGGGAGTGCCACGCGGGCGATCGGCAGCTGGCGGCCGCGGGCGGATTTCATCCAGCAATCGAGTGCGGATATCTGGGGAGCGGTGAGCGCGTGCGTGCGCCGCGCGATGACGGAGGCGGGCGGCGGGCTGGTGGTGCGGGGCATCGGGTTCGATGCGACCTGCTCGCTCGTGGTGCTGGATGCGGCCGGCGCGCCGCTGCCGGTGGAGCCGGACGGCGACCCGGCGCAGGACGTGATTCTCTGGGCGGATCATCGCGCGCGGGCCGAGGCGGAGGAGATCAATGCGGGCGGGCACGAGGTGCTGCGCTATGTCGGCGGGCGGATCTCGCTGGAGATGGAGACGCCGAAGCTGCTGTGGCTGAAGCGGCACGCGCCGCAAAGCTGGGCGGCGGCGCGGCATGTCTTCGACCTGCCGGATTTCCTCACCTACAGGGCGACGGGGGCGACCAGCCGCTCGCTCTGCTCGACCGTGTGCAAATGGACCTATCTCGGCCACGAATCCCGCTGGGACGAGGGGTATTTCCGGGCGATCGGGCTTGGCGAACTCGCCGATGAGGGGTTCGCGCGGATCGGCACCACGATCCTGCCGATCGCGACACCGGTGGGCGGCGGGCTCTCGGCCGAAGCGGCGGCGGCGTTTGGTCTCACGCCGGGGATTCCGGTAGGCACCTCGGCGATCGACGCGCATGCCGGCGGGATCGGGGTGATCGGCGCGGCACTCGACGGAGCGGCGCCGGATGCGGCCGCGCTCGGGCGGCGGGTGGCGCTGATCGGCGGCACCTCGTCCTGCCACATGGCAGTGGCGCCGGAGCCGCGCTTCGTTCCCGGCGTGTGGGGACCATATCACGCGGCGATGCTTCCGGGGATGTGGCTGAGCGAGGGCGGGCAGTCGGCGACGGGCGCGCTGATCGACCACGTGGTGACGACCCATGCCGCCTATCCCGCGCTTGCCGAGGCCGCGAAGGCGGAGGGGGTGAGCATCTATGAGCGGCTGAATGCGATGGTCGGGCAGATGGCGGCGGAGGCCGGCTCGACCGCGGCGCTGACCGGGGAGCTGACCGGGGAGCTGACCGGGGAGCTGCACGTGTTTCCCGATTTTCACGGCAACCGCTCGCCACGGGCCGATGCGAGCCTGCTGGGCATGATCTCGGGCCTGAAGCTCGCGGCGGACGAGGCTGAGTGCGCGCGGCTCTATCTCGCGACGATCCAGGCCGTGGCCTATGGCACGCGGCACATCATCGAGACGATGAACGAACATGGCTACGCGATCGACACGATCATGGCGACCGGCGGGGGGACGAAGAACCCGCTGTTCCTGCGCGAGCACGCCGATGCGACGGGATGCCGGATCGTGCTGCCGGCGGAGCCGGAAGCGGTGCTGCTCGGCAGCGCCATTCTCGGCGCCGTGGCCGGCGGCGCCTATCCCGACCTGCCGGCGGCAATGGCGGCGATGAGCCGGGCCGGGGCGGTGATCGCGCCGGAGGCGGCGCGGACGGCGTTCCATGCCCGCAAATATGCCGTGTTCCGGCGGATGCATGACGACCAGATGGCGTATCGGGCGCTGATGCGGGGCTGAACCGGCGAGGGTATCTGCCGGCGGCGCGGGATTGGTGTATCCTGCGCGGCATGTGGACATCTCCCCTCGCCGTGCGGGTCGCGCGCAGCCACCCGCGCCTGTTTACCGGATTGCTCTGCGGCCTTCTGGCCGCGCTGCTGCTGCCCGCCACGATCGCGCCGACGCTGCGCGCGGTGCTGTGCTGGGACATCGCCGTTGCCGCCTATGTCGTGCTGGCGATGCTGCATTTCAGCCGCGCCGATCACACCCGGATCGGCGATGACGCGGCGCGGCAGGAGGAAGGCGAATGGACGATCTTCGGCCTGAGCATCGCCGGCGCGCTGATGAGCTTCACCGCGATCGTGATCTTCGCCGCGCGCGGCAAGGGGGCGGGGGCGGCGGCGCACACGCCCTATGTGGCACTGGTGGCGGCGACGCTGGTGGCCTCGTGGCTGATGACGCAGATCACCTTCACCTATCGCTACGCGCATGAATATTACGCGGCGACCGAAAGCGGGCCGGAGGGCGGGCTTGCCTTTCCGGGTGGCGAGGCGCCCGACTATCTCGATTTCGTCTATTTCTCGTTCGTGCTGGGGATGACGTTCCAGGTGTCGGACGTGAACATCCTCAGCCGCAAGATGCGCCGGCTCGCGACATTGCAGGGCGTGATCGGCTACCTGTTCAACACCGTGGTGCTGGCGCTCGCCATCAACATCGCGGCTGGGCTGTTCTGAGCGCGGGATTGAGCATCATCCGATCGGATGGGGTCATCTGATCGGATGATGCTCCAATTATCAATATCGTGCTCTATTTCGACGCCTTGTAGGCGGCGGCCTCCTCGGCGCTGGCGACACCGCCATGCTTCGCCGACCAGGCGACGGGGTCTTCGAGGAACCTGCGCACGCCGGCGAGTGTCGCCTCGGGGAAATAGTCGCCACCGCGGCAGGCTTCCAGCACGTCCCACCAGGTGCAGAGATGGTGCAGCGACATGCCCATCTCGGCCAGCGTGTTCAGGCTGCCGGGGAAGACGCCGTAATAGAACACCACGAAGACGTGGTTGCAGATCGCCCCGGCCTCGCGCAGCGCGTTGGCGAAGTGGATTTTCGATCCGCCATCGGTGGTGAGGTCTTCGACGAGGAGGGTGTTCCTGCCCTCCGGCACGTCGCCCTCGATCTGGGCGTTGCGGCCGAAGCCCTTGGGCTTCTTGCGGACATAGGCCATCGGCAGGCCCATGCGGTCCGCCATCCAGGCGGCGTAGGGGATGCCCGCGGTTTCGCCGCCGGCGACGGCCTCGATCGTCTCGAAGCCGACATGGCGGTAGAGCTTCTCGACGCCAAGCTCGCAGATTTTCGCCCGGGCGCGGGGGAAGTAGATAATCTTGCGGCAGTCGATATAGACCGGCGCCTTCCAGCCCGAGGTGAAGGTGTAGGGTTCCTCGGGGCGGAAATTCACCGCCCTGATTTCGAGCAGGATGCGGGCCGCGGTAAGTGCGGCGTCGCGGTCCCAGTCGGTCGCGTGGCCCAGGCCAGACGTCATGTCGATCCTCCAAATCTGGCCGCCGTCCTAGAACACCCCTGCCCTGCCGTCCACCGTCTTGCGGCGGGCGGGGCGCATGGCTAGACCGTCGCAAACTGCCGCAAGGAGCTTCGGAATGGCCAAGATCAAGGTTAAGAACCCGATCGTGGAGATGGACGGCGACGAGATGACCCGGATCATCTGGGGGTTCATCAAGGACAAGCTGATCCTGCCCTATCTCGACATCGACCTGAAATATTTCGATCTCGGGATCGAGAACCGCGATGCGACCGACGACAAGGTGACGGTCGACTCGGCGCTGGCGACGCGGGAATACGGCGTCGCGGTGAAGTGCGCCACGATCACGCCGGACGAGGCGCGGGTGACGGAATTCAACCTCAAGCAGATGTGGCGCAGCCCGAACGGGACGATCCGCAACATCCTCGACGGCACGATCTTCCGCGAGCCGATCATCTGCGCGAACGTGCCGCGCCTGGTGCCGCACTGGTCGCAGCCGATCGTGATCGGCCGCCATGCCTATGGCGACATCTACCGCGCCGCCGAAACCAAGATCCCCGGCCCCGGCAAGGTGCAGCTCTCCTACATTCCGGCCGATGGCAGCAAGCCGCTGATCCTCGACGTGCATGATTTCAAGGGCCCCGGCGTGGCGCTCGGCATCCACAACACCAAGGCCTCGATCGAGGGCTTCGCGCGGGCGAGCTTCAATTACGGGCTGGCGCGGAACTATCCGGTCTATCTCTCGACCAAGAACACCATCCTCAAGGCCTATGACGGCATGTTCAAGGATGTGTTCCAGGAGATCTTCGACGCCGAGTTCAAGGCCGAGTTCGACAAGCGCGGCCTGACCTACGAGCACCGGCTGATCGACGACATGGTCGCCTCGGCGCTGAAATGGAACGGCGGCTATATCTGGGCCTGCAAGAACTATGACGGCGATGTGGAGAGCGACATCGTGGCGCAGGGCTTCGGCAGCCTCGGGCTGATGACCTCGGTGCTGATGAGCCCGGACGGCAAGACGGTGGAGAGCGAGGCGGCGCACGGCACCGTGACGCGCCACTATCGCGAGCACCAGAAGGGCCGGCCGACCTCGACCAACCCGATCGCCTCGATTTTCGCCTGGACCCGCGGCCTCGCCTATCGCGGCAAGTTCGACGAGACCCCCGAGGTGACCGAGTTCGCCGAGACGCTGGAGCGCGTCTGCGTCGAGACGGTGGAAAGCGGGTTCATGACCAAGGATCTCGCGCTGCTGATCTCGAAGGATCAGCCCTGGATGACGACGCAGGACTTCCTCGCCAAGCTCGACGAGAACCTGCAGGCGGCGATGGCGAAGCGCCAGGCCGCGTGATGGCGGGCCCTGTGGTCCACACAAGGATCGCAGGGCCACATACCTGACGGCGTCTTGACTGAAAGGCGGGCTGCCTTCCCTATATGGATATGATGGAAGGCTTCCCGTTTTCGGTTCTCGACCTCGCCCCCGTGCCGGACGGCGCCACCCGGGCGACGCGTTGCGCAACAGCATCGACCTCGCCCGCCACGCCGAAACCCTCGGCTTCAACCGCTACTGGTTGGCCGAACACCACAACATGCCCGGAATCGCGAGCGCGGCCACCTCGGTCGTGATCGCGCATGTGGCGCAGGCGACGACGCGGATCCGCGTCGGCTCGGGCGGGGTGATGCTGCCCAACCATGCGCCGCTGGTGATCGCCGAGCAGTTCGGCACGCTGGCCGCGCTGCATCCCGGGCGGATCGATCTCGGGCTTGGCCGCGCGCCGGGCACCGATCCGCGCACCGCCCACGCGCTGCGGCGGAACATGGAGGGGACCGAGGCCCGCTTCATCGAGGATGTGATCGAGCTGCAATCGTATTTCCAGCCGGCGGACGCGGCGCAGGCGGTGCGCGCGGTGCCGGGCGCGGGGCTCGACGTGCCGATCTGGCTGCTCGGATCGAGCACCTTCTCGGCCGAACTCGCCGCCGCGCTCGGCCTGCCCTTCGCCTTCGCAGCGCATTTCGCCCCCGATCTGCTGGGTGCCGCGCTGACGCGGTATCGCAGCCGGTTCCAGCCTCGGCACAGCTGGCGAAGCCGCATGCGATGATCTGTGTCACGGTCTGCGCCGCGCCGGATGACGAGGAGGCGGATTTCCTGTTCACCTCGCAGCAGCGCGCCTTCGTCAATCTGCGGCGCGGCCAGCCGGGGCTGCTGCCGCGCCCCGCGCCGCTCGACGGGGGATGGAGCGAGCGCGAGCGCGCCGGGGTCGAGCATGCGCTGGCCTATGCGATGGTTGGCGGGCCGGCGCGGGTCGCGGCGAAGCTCGCCGGCTTCATGGCCGAATTCCGCCCCGACGAACTGATGATCGCCTGCCAGATCCACGACCATGCGGCGCGCCGGCGCAGCTACGAGATCGTGCGCGGGCTGGGCTGCAGCCTGAGCCGGGCCGCCTGAGGCCTCAGCCGGCGGCGGGCGGCTCGTTATGCTCCCAGCCGCCGCCGAGCGCCTGATAGAGCGTGACGAGGTCGGCCGAAATCCTCGCCTGGCTCTGCGCCTGCGCCTGTTCGGCGGCCAGCACGGATTGCTGCGCGGTGAGGACCTGGAGATAGTCGACGAGGCCTTCGCGGTAGCGTTCCTGGGCGAGTGACAGCGCGCGGCGGGTCTGGGTGACGTCGGTTTTCAGCGCGTCCTGGGTCTTCTGCTCCTCGTCATAGGCGGTCAGCGCGTTGTCGACCTGATGGAAGGCGGTGAGCACGGTTTTCGCGTAGTTCACCGCGGCCTCGCGCTGCTGCGCCTTGCGCAGGTGCAGCTCGCCGCGCAGGCGGCCGCCCTCGAACAGCGGCATGGTGATCTGCGGGCCGATCGCGTAGGTGACGGCGGAAAGCTGGTTCAGGTTGGAGAATTGCAGCGCCTGCAGCGACACCGAGCCGGCGAGCGAAATGTCGGGGAAGAAGCTCGCCTTGGCGACACCGATCTCGGCGGTGGCTTCATGCAGGCGGGCGGTAGCTTCGCGGATGTCCGGACGGCGCTGGAGCAGTTGCGAGGGCAGGCCGATCGGCACCACCGGGGGGACCGGCGGAATCGGTTTCGCGGTGATCAGCCTTGCGCGGAGGGCTTCCGGCCCCTCGCCGAGAAGGAGGCTGAGCTGGTTGATGTCCGCTGAGATCGAAGTTTGCAGGGCGGGGAGTTGGGCGCGGATCGACGCCGCCTGGGCCTCGGCGTCGGCGACGTCGAGCGCGTTGGCGAGGCCGGCCTGCTGGCGCTGGCGGATCAGCCCGGCGATGTTGCTGGCGCTGGCGAGGTTGCGGCGGGTGATGGCGAGGACCGCCTGCTCGGCGCGCAGATTGATGTAATCGTGCGCCACCTCGGCCTCGGTGTTGAGGAGGACGGCGCGGCGGGCATCGCGCGAGGCCTGCACCGCGGCGAGCGAGGCCTCGACCGCGCGGCGGTTCTTGCCCCAGAGATCGAAATCGAAGACCGAGGAGAAACCGTACTGGAAGAGGTTGAAGGGCTGGAGCTGCGCGCCGGGCAGGCCGCCGCCGCCGATCGAGGTCGAGCCGCCGCTGGCGGTGGAGCCGGCATTGGTGCTGGTCGAGGTTGACCCGCCGCCGCTGAGCGCGGTGAAGACGCCCTTGTTGCTCGGCTTCTCGCGCGTGTAGGAGCCGGCGAAATTGAGGTTCGGGTAGAGTGCCGCGCCCTCGATCTGCGCCTGGGCCTCGGCTTCGGCGAGGCGCTGGGTGGCGGCCTTCACGTCGAGATTGCGGGCGATGGCCTGCTGCTCAAGACCGCTGAGGGCGGGATCGCCGAAGCTCTGCCACCAGGCGAGGTCGACCTTGCCCTGGCTGACCGTCTCCGGGGAGGTCAGCGCCGGACGATGGGCGAGAAAGGATGAAGCCGTCCTCGTTCGCGGCGCGTGGAAATTGGGGCCGAGTTCGCAGCCGCCGAGTGCGAGGGCCGCGATCAGCGCCGGGCCCATGAGGGCCCGCCGGCGCAGGCGGGCGGCAAAAACATCAGATTTCATAGACCACTCCTTCGGCGGCGCGGGCGGACGGGGTGCCCAGCAACAGCACGACCGGCCAGACCAGCAGGGCCATCAGGCCCAGAATATGGAACAAATCAAGATAGCTCATGAACGCTGCCTGATGTTGCACCGCCGCGGCGACCTGCGAAAGGGTCCTTCCGTGCAGGCTGGCATACGGTGTGACGGATTCGGCAAGTCTTGAATGATGGAACTGGGTACGCCAGGCGAGCATCGAGGTGACGAAGGAGATGCCGATGCTGCCGCCGATATTGCGCACCTGGTTGATGATGGCGGAGGCATCGCCGTTGCGGGCCGGTGGCAGGCCGACATAGGACAGCGCCGAAATCGGGATGAACAGGAAGGGCAGCGCGATCACCTGCAGCACCCGGTCGATCGAGATGGTGGAGAACGAGGCGGTGGGCGCCAGGTGCGACTGGAAGACCAGCGCGATGCCGGTTTCGAGCAGACCGCCCACCAGCAGCACGCGCGCGGGGATGATCCGGCCGGTGACGATGCCGGCGACGGGCATCAGCCCGATCGTGGCGAGGCCGCCGAGGGCGAGGGCGAAACCGGCGGTTTCCGAGGAGTAGCCCATCAGCGTCTGGGTGAGCTGGGGAAGCAGCTGGGTGGTGCTGAGCAGGATGAAGCCGATGACGAACATCACGAGGCAGCAGATCGCGAAGTTTCGGTAGGCGAAGAGGCGGACATTCACCACCGGCGCGGGGTGGTTCCATTCCCAGACGATGAGGGTGACGAGCGAGACCGACCAGAGCACGAACAGGAAGCGGATGAAGACGCTGCCAAATCCGTCGTCGATCGAGAACTTGTCGAGAAAGATCTGCAACGCGCCGAACCCGACAGCGACCAGCAGGAGGCCGAACCAGTCGAACCGCAGGCCGACGGCGAGGCGGGCGGCGCGCTCGCGGATCAGAAGTTCGGGTTCGTCGACAAAGATCGCGATCAGGGCAAAGGCGATGAGGCCGATCGGCAGGTTGATCAGGAACACCCAGTGCCAGGACAGATGGTCGGTCAGCCAGCCGCCGAGGATCGGCCCGGTGGCGGGGGCGACGATGATCACCACGCCGAATACCGCAAAGACCTGGGCGCGCTGCGAGGGGGGGAAGCTGTCGGCATACATCGACTGGGTTACGGGCTGCAGGCCGCCGCCGCCGATGCCCTGCAGCACCCGGGCGACGATGAGCATGGACAGCGAGGTCGAGAGCGCGCAGAGGACCGAGCTTGCGGTGAAGAGCGCGACGCAGATCAGGAACAGCCGCTTGCGGCCGACCACCTCCTGCAGCCAGCCGGTGATCGGCAGGATGATGCTGTTCGAGACGAGATAGGAGGTAAGCACCCAGGTGCTTTCGTCGGGGCTGACCGCCAGCGAGCCGGCGATATGGGTGAGCGCGACATTGGCGATGGTGGTGTCGAGCACCTCCATGAACGGTGCCAGCGCCACCATCGCCACGATCAACCAGGGATTGTAGACGCCTGCCGCCGAACGCGGCGTGTTGGGCCGCGTGGCGTAGAGCAGGCTCATTGGCCGCGGATGCGGATATAGGGCTCGACGGACATGCCGGGCGCGAGCAGATGGTTGCGCAGGCGGCTGTCGTCGAAGTCGATGCGGACGGGGACGCGCTGGACCACCTTGACGTAATTGCCGGTGGCGTTCTCTGCCGGGAGCAGCGAGAAGACGCTCCCGGTGCCGTGCTGGATGCTGGCGACCCGCGCGTGAAACGCGATGCCGGGGATGGCATCGACATAGACCCGCACGTTCTGGCCGGGATGAATCCTGCCGAGCGCCGTCTCCTTGAAGTTCGCGGTAACCCATACGCGATCGCCGACAATGGCCATCAGCCCGGCTCCGGGGGCCACGACATTGCCGGTGCGCACGCTCTTGCGCGCGACCCAGCCGGAAACCGGGGCGCGGATTTCGGTGTAGCCAAGCTTGAGCCGGGCGTCGGCGACATTCACGGTGGCGGCCTTGAGCGCGGCTTGCGCTGCCGCGACAGCGGCATTGGCGGCGCCAACCTGCTGGCGGGCGGCGTCGGCGCGGGCAACCGCGCCGCGCAGGGCGGCGGCGACGGAATCGCGCGTTGTCGGCGTGATCGCGCGCGGATCGATCCTGGTGTAGCGCGCCTCGTCACGGCGGGCGCGGAACAGCGAGGCGTCGGCCACCTCGACATTGGCGCGGGCAACCGCGAGGTCGGCCTCGCGCGCGGCGAGATCGGCCTTCGCCTCGGCCTCGCCGGCTTCGGCGCGGTCGAGCGCCACGCGCTGGGCCCGCGGATCGAGGCGGACGAGCACCTGCCCACGCACGACGTGCTGGTTGGTCCTGACCAGAACGGCCACGACCTTGCCCTGGACGCGGGCGGAAATCGTATGGATCGCGCTTTCGATCTGCGCATCCGAGGTGGAGGCGAAATCGCGGGTGCTCCACCAATAGGCAAGGCCCGCGGCGGCAAGACCGATCAGCAACAGCGCCAGAATTACAAACGGACGCCGCTTGCGGCGCGCGGCGACTGCAGGTGCTGACGACGAGGTCGCGCTGCGGCGCAAGTCGGTCTCGGTCAGGTCATTCATGAATGCAGTTTATCCTATTGGCAGGATCATCGCCACCATCGGCGCGTGGGTCGCCATTACACACATCTCGAAGCCGCAACAACTCGGCGGGGGTCGAACGTACATCAACAAAGTTTCAACGAAGACGACGATTCGGCTTGAATCCGTCGGCGTGTGGAGTATTACTATCTTAGGTAGTATTTCGATTTTCAAAATAACAATTTGGATGAAAAATGACGCAGTTTCAGAGCATGGACAGTTACCTGCGCGACCGGATCAGGGCATGGCCACAGACGCCGCCGGGGCTTGAACCCGCAGATGCGGACGAGCGCGGGGTGTGGCTGCGGGCCCGGCCGGGACCGGTTCAGGAAACCGAGGCCCCTGCCCTGAAGATTCCCGGCGCCTCGCGGATGCGAACCTTCCCCGACGGGCTGTGGTTGTGGTTCGGCGGCAATAGCGCCGATCCGTTCGTCGATCTCTTCGCGATCGAGATCTGCGGCAGCTTGCAGAACCTGCTCGACAAGCGGTCCCGCTATGCGCCGAGCCTGCATTCGCTGCTGGTCTCCTGCCCCGCCGGATGGATGCGCCGGCCAGTCTGCGCGCAGGACCCGACGCAGCGATGGCAGCGGATCGGCCTGCTCGATGCCGCACCGGAGACGCCAACCGCGCTGCCGGTGCGCGACATCAGGGTTCTCTATGCGCTGAAGCCCAAGCATTTCAGGGAATTCACCGCCGGAAGCATCGCGCATCCGCACGAATTGTTCGCGCCTGTGGACATATTGCTCGACGAGGCGGGCTGGCGGGCGCCGGGGTTGCGGCGGTTTCTCTGCCACGCCGCGCGGCGCGCGAATTACTGGGATTCAGCCTGGTGCGGCGGCGACGAAGCCGGGGGCGGCGAGTTGCAAGCCGGCGCGCGCGATGGCGTCACGGGCGAGATCGGGACGATCGGAAATCATGCCATCGACGCCGAACCCGATCATCCGGTCGAACGCCTCGGCGGTGTTGACGGTCCAGGGCAACACGAGGAGGCCGAGCGCGTGGGCCTCGCGGACTTCGCTCTGCTGGAGCGTCCCGTGAAACGGCGCCCAGCACACGGCCCCCAGGGCCGCGACCGCGCGCGGGAGCTGGCCGCCGAATGCGTCTAGATCGATGCCGCCGAGCCAGAGCGGGGCGGCCTCCACCGTATCCGGCGCGGTGAGGCCGCACCGGCGCAGGCCCGGCTCGATTGCCGCCGCGGCGCGCAGCACCCGCCAGTCGAAGGCAAAGAGCAGCGTACGCCCGATGGCGCGATGACGGCGGAGCGTGTCGATCACCGCGGCGGCCATGCGTTCGGGCGTCGCCGTGCGGTCGGGATGGTCGGGGAAGGTCTTGACCTCCACCAGGAGATCGCGGCCGGCAAGCGCCTCGATCACCGCATCGAGCGTGGGAATCCGCGCGCCATCCGCCGGCGCCTGGGCGGGGTAGCGCGCGGCATAGTCCGATCCCGGCCGCAGCCGGCCGACATCGTAGGCGGCGAGTTCGGCGAAGCGTTGCGCGCGAAGCAGCGGGGCGGCTTCGGGCGCGAGCCAGTTCCCTGCCCCATCGCGCGCGATGTCGGGATTGAGGCGCGGATCGTGGTGAACCACCACGACATCATCGACCGTCAGGCCGACATCGAATTCGGCGCCGGTCAGGTCGAGCGACGCGATCGCGGCGAAGCCCTCGATGGTGTTTTCGGGACGCAGGCCGCGCGCGCCACGATGGCCGAACAGAGCGATGGAGCGCGGCAATGCGGCGGCGTCGGTCATGGCGGGTCTTTCGGGTCAGGCGGTCTCGGCTGCGTCGACGCGGGCATGGCCGCCCTCGCCGGGGCTGATGCGCATGCGCCTGGGATGCAGGCGGATCAGGCTTTCGTGATGGGCGATCGAGACGATCTGCATCGCCGGCATGCGGGCGCGCAGCATGGCGAAGAGGCTGGCGGCCGACTCCTCGTCGAGCGCGGAGAGCGCCTCGTCGAGGAACAGCCAGTCCGGCCGCGCGACCAGCACGCGCGCAAGGGCGAGGCGCTGCTGCTCGCCGCCCGACAGGCGCAGCGCCCAGTTGTCGACATGTTCGAGACGCAGGCCGAGGCCGCCGAGGCCGACCTCGGCGAGGGCCGCGCGGACGGTTTCGTCGTCCACCTCGTATTCCTGCTGCGGATAGGCGACCGCGCGCTTGAGCGAGCCGAGCGGAAAATAGGGTTTCTGGGGCAGGAACATCGCCGTGCCGGAGGGCCGGGCGACGCGGCCGCGGCCGAACGGCCAGATACCGGCGAGCGCGCGGAACAGTGTGGATTTTCCGGTGCCGGAGGGGCCGGTGATGACCACCGGCTCGCCGCGCTCGATGGCGAGGCTGGCGCCGGCGAAAAGATGCCGCCCGTCGGGCAGCGAGACGGTGAGATCTTCGGCATGCAGTGCTGCATCCGCCGGCGCGACGACATGGTCGGGCCGGTGCGCGTGCGCCTGCTTCACCGCGCGCTCGAACCCATCGAGACGCTGCACGGTGGCGCGCCAGCCGACCAGCTGCGGATAGGCCGAAACGAACCAGGAGAACGAGCCCTGCACGTTGCCGAAGATATTGTTGATCTGCAGCAGCAGGCCGAGGGTGAAGAGGCCGGAGAAATAGCCGGGGGCGGCGATCAGGATCGGGAAGATGATCGCCACCTGGCTGAAGCCGATGGTGAAGAAGTTCAGCGCCTTGGTGCGCTTCATGATCTTCCACCAGTTGAGGTAGATCGCATGGAAGCGCTGCTTCAGGCCGACCCCTTCCTCGGCCTCGCCGCCATAGAGCGCGATCTGCTCGGTGTTCTCGCGCACGCGGATGAGATTGAAGCGGAAATCGGCGTCGACCTGCTGCTGCTGGAAGCTCAGCGGGATCAGTTTCCAGCCGATCACATGGGTCAGATAGGTGCCGATGAGCGAATAGACGATCGCGATCCAGACCAGATAGCCGGGGATCACCAGGCCAAGCAGGTGCAGCGGCGGCACCAGGAACCACAGCACGAAGATGAAGCTGCAGAGGTTCACGATGTTGGAGATGAAGCTGATGCCAAGGGACAGGTTGTTGGAGACGAAGCTGCGCAGGTCGTCAGCGATCCGCTGGTCGGGGTTATCGAGCGGGCTGCCGGCCTCGGCCTTCAGGCTGAGCTGGTAATGCGCGCGGTTGGCCAGCCAGTCAGCCACGAAATTTTCGGTGATCCAGCGGCGCCAGCGGATTTCCAGCATCTGCTGGAGATAGAAGGCGTAGACGCCGACGAGGATGTTGAGGGTGGCGATCTCGGTGAAACCGGGGACGAACCAGGGATAGCCCTTGATCATCCGGTAGGTGAAGATCGACTGCCAGAAACCGGCGGCGTCCTTGGCCTGGAGCGCGTTGTAGAAGATCTTGTACCAGTAGGAATAAAGAACGTTGAGATAGACCGAGACGAGGTTGAGGGCGATGATGGTCGCGAGCAGGGCCAGCGCCGGCCAGCGCTCTTTCGAGGCGAAATAGGGCCGGGCGAGGCGCCAGGCATCCGCCAGGGCGGCGATCACCGCGCGCAGGAACCTCATGAATGCGGCGCCGCCGCGCGGGAGATGGCATCGAGCCAGCGCCGCAGCCGGGCGGCATTGGCGCCGAAATCCGAATAGCCGTAGAGCGAGCGGGAATAGAGGATCAGGTCGCTGCCGCCGGCCGGGTCGGGGCGGACCTGAGCGATCACCACATCGGGGAAGTTCGCCACGGGCGTGCGCGCGACCCAGGCTTGCTGCATCCGGGCCGGATCGGCCGAGAGGCCATAGGTTCGCGGCTCGGCGGCCGCGACACGGGCGACGAGCGCATAGAGCGCGGCGGGCGGCAGGCCGTAGCGCGGCGTGTCGAACGTGGGTTTCGGGGTGAAGCCGGCGGGGGCCGCCAGCGCCTTGTTGGGCGAGGCCGGGAGGGCGAGATGGGGGAAATCGACATGCCCCGGCGGGGTGACGCCGGCGGCGCCGGCGAAGCCGCAGGCGGGGAAGACGATGCTGAGCAGCAGGGGCAACAATCCAACAGCCATCAGGCGGTCTCTCCGGGAGGAATGGCGGGCTGGGCGAGACGAATGACGCCCCGCACGGCATCGGGTTCGACCACCTTGCCCTTGCGCAGGATCACGATGCTGCCCTCGCGGGCAAGGTCGAGCGCGGTGCGGCGGATGGTGGCGCCAGGCGTCGGGCGCGGTTTCGCCGCGCGCGGCGGCGAGATGCCGGGCGGCATCCGTCGGGCAGATCGAGGCGCCTGGCCGACAGGCAGCGAGGGCACCGCGAATCGCGCGGCCGGCTTCGTCGGGGCTGGCAGAGTGCGGAGCACGGGTCATGCCGTCATGTCTGGCGCGGATCGGGCGTTCCGGCAAGCTCCCGCGCCGCCAACCGCGAAGGGTTCGGGCCGTGCTGCGCGGCTCAGATCCCGGCCGGCAGCCGCGCGCGAAGCATGTCCGCCGCCATGGCGGGCCCGATCCATGGCCCCTGCACCTCGGCGATTCCGAGCTCCCGGGCTTTCTGCAATTCGGACTCGGTTTCCACCCCATCGAGCAGGACGGTGACGTCGAACCGGCGGGCGATGTCGATCGCGGCGCGGATCAGCACCACGTCCGGCCCGGCGGGATCGGCCACCAGGGCGCGAACCAGCCGGCGGTCGAATTTGAGGCCGCTGAACGGCAGGCGGGACAGCAGGGCAAGCCCCCCGAAATCGTGACCGAACCCTTCGAGGATGACGCCAATTCCGGCGTCCCGCAGGCCGGCGATCTGCTGCTGGAGATGCTCGCCGCCGATCACGAGGTCGGCTTCGTCGATCAGGATGTCGAGCCTCTGGAGGTCGATGCCGAGCGGCTCGAAGGCCTGGCGCACGAGGCCGACGGCGTAGCCATCCCCGAGGGTGGCGCCAGGAAGCGGAACGCCGACATGCCAGCCCGGCGGCCCGGCGGCGAGTTCGGCCGCGACGGCGCGCAGCGTGTAGGACAGCATGTCGTGACGCAGCATCGCCCGGTCGATCCCGCGCAGCAGGGGAGCGACCGGCATCAGGCCGCGGCGGCGGTTCGGCAGGCCGAGCCAGAGATCGGCGCCAACGAACCGCTCGGCGGAGGGGGCGAGGCTGAGGCGCGGGATGTAGCGGCGGACGAAACTGTCCTGCCGCAAGGCATCGGCGAGGCGGGCCGCCCGCTTGCGCTGCTCGCCGGCTTCGAGACGGCGGAGCGACGCGCGCTCGCGACGCTCCGTTTCAGCCGAACCGGACTCCGAAACGCCCGACCGAACCGGCGCGGTGGCCGCTGTCGGCCGAAAGTCCGGTGACTGCGATACACTCAAAAGACACTACTCCATCGACGCGTCCCACGTGACGGGATGATGAAGCAGGATGGGTAAAATATACCTTAACGTGACACGATAAATGCGACGACGAGCTTATTTTAGGGCGTTTCAGACGCCGATCGTGTCGAGCAGGCGGGTGGTGCCAAGACGGGCGGCGGCGAGCAGGCGGGCGCCCGAATCGAGCGCCGCGAGCGGGGCCAGACTCGTTTCGTCGACGAGTTCGAGATAATCTAGGACGAACCCGCCGGCGGCGAGCGTCTGCCGGCTCGCGGCAAGGGTCGCGCCGACCGGGGCGCCGGCGCGCAGCTCGTCGCGCGTGCGTAGCAGGACCCGATGCAGCAGCGGCGCGCGGGCGCGCTCGGCGGCGTCGAGATAACGGTTGCGCGAGGACATCGCGAGGCCGTCTGCCTCGCGCAGGGTCGGGCCGACGACAATCTCCACCGGCAGGAACAGGTCGCTCGCGACGCGGCGAATGACCTGCACCTGCTGCCAGTCCTTCTCGCCGAACCAGGCGGCGTTCGGCCCCACCTGGCCGAGCAGCTTGGCCACGACCGTCGCCACGCCCCGGTAATGGCCGGGTCGGACCGCGCCTTCGAGCACCGTCGACAGCCCGGCGACATCGATCATGGTGGCATCGCCGGGCGGATACATCGTCGCCACCTCGGGTAGCCAGGCCAGCGCGCAGCCGGCATCGGCGAGCAGCGCGCAGTCGCGCGCGGGGTCGCGCGGGTAGCGGGTGAAATCCTCGTTCGGACCGAACTGGGTGGGGTTGACGAAGATGGAGGCGGCCACGACGTGCCCGGCCGCGCGGGCCGCGCGAACCAGGGAGAGATGGCCCTCGTGCAGCGCGCCCATGGTCGGCACCAGAGCGAGGGAGGCACGGCCGCCTTCCGCCAGCGCCGCGCGGGCGGCCCGCAGGTCGTGGAGATGACGGACGATCTGCATGGTGTGTCTCCATGAAAGACGGCTGGTTGAGGGCGTTTTGAGGGAATCCGGCGGCCGCGTCCATGCCCGCTGGCGGAAGGCTGTTCCGCCGGCAAAGGCGCGGCCATACATTCGGAAAACATAAACTATCCGCGAGCGGGCCGCGCCGGAGGCGGAAGCGCACTTTGGAAATCGGCGGGGTAACTATATGTAGCGGTCATGGCACGCCAATCGTCTCCCGCGAAACAGTGGATCCATCAGGAAATCAGGCTTGGAGGACGCCGCGCCCGGCTCGCGATCGGGCTCGGCATCGCCTCCACCCTCATCGCGATCGGGCAGATCGCCTGCGCCGCCGGGCTGCTGGCCGCGGCGATCGCGCCGGGGCATCTGCCCGTCGCGCTGCTCGGGCTCGGCTTCATCACCGCCGCCCTGCTGCGGGCGGGGCTGATCGTCGGCCAGGAACACGAGGCGAGCCGGCTCGGTATCGCCGCCCGCCGGCGGCTGCGCAGCGACACGCTGGGCCGGCTGATGAGCGCGGGGCCGGGGCTGCTGCGCGGGCGGCATTCGGCGGAGCTGTCGATCATCGTGGTCGACCGCGTCGAGGCGATGAACGGGCTGCACGGGCGCTGGATTCCGGCGGCGCGGCTCGCCGCGATCGGGCCGGCGCTGGTCGCGCTCGCCGCCGCGATCGCGGACTGGCGCAGCGGGCTCATCCTAGCGGTGAGCGGCGTTCTGGTGCCGGTGTTCATGGCCATGACCGGGATTGGCACCGGGGTCGCGGCGCGGTGCCAGTTCACCGCGATGGCGCGGTTGCAGACCCGCTTTCTCGATCGCGTGCGCGGCATCGCCACCATCGTGCTGGCCGGGCGCGCGGAGGCCGAGGCGGCATCGCTCGGCCGCGCCGCCGACGAGTTGCGCCACCGCACCATGCGAATTCTGCGCATCGCCTTCCTCAACGCCACGGCGCTCGACCTGCTGGCCGCGGCGGCGCTGGTGGGGATCGCCATCCGCTTCGCCGGGCCGCTGCTCGCCGGCCACGCAGCACTGGCGCCGACCGCGCTGTTCTGCGTGCTGCTGGTGCCGGAGTTCTTCGCGCCGCTGCGCGCGTTCTCGGCCGTGTATCAGGACCGGATGACCGCGCAGACCGCGGCCGAAGACCTGGTCGGCCTGCCCGAGCCGCAGACGGTCGCGGTGCCGCCGGATGCCATCCGCACGGTGACGGCGCGGGGCATCACGATCGGTTTCGAGCAGGTCGGCTTCGCCTGGAGCGAGGCGCGCGGCCCGGTGTTGCAGGATCTCAGCTTCCAGTTGCCCGCGGGGAGATGATGATGCTGGTCGGCCCCTCGGGCGCCGGAAAATCCACCATCATCGAGCTGCTCCTTGGCTATATCAGGCCGCAATCCGGGCGGATCACGCTGAACGGCGCGCCGATCGAGACGATCGTGCCAGCCGCCCTCGCCCGCATGACGGCGCTGATCAGCCAGCGGCCGGTGCTGTTCGCCGGAACGATCGAGGAGAATATCCGGATGGGCCGGCCGGAGGCGAGCGAGGCCGACCTGCTGGAGGCGGCGCGGCTCGCGCGGGTGAGCGAGTTCGCCGACCAGCTTCCCGAAGGACTGGCGACCCGCATCGGCGATGGCGGCTACGGGCTGTCAGGCGGCCAGGCGCAGCGGATCGCGATTGCCCGCGCCTTTCTCAAGGATGCCAGCCTGCTGCTGCTCGACGAGCCGACCGCGCAGCTCGATCCGGCGACCGAGCGCGAGGTGGTGGACAGCCTCAGGCGGCTGGCGATCGGGCGGACCGTAGTGCTCGCCAGCCATGCCGCCTTCGCCCATGAATTCAGCGGCCGCAAGCTCGATCTCGGCGCCGCCCAGGCGGCGCGGCTCGAGGGGGTGGCGTGATGAGGGATGTCGTGTTCGCGCCGCTGCTGCGGGTGATCCTGATCTGGCGGCGGCAGGCGCCGGCGATCGCCTTCGGCGCGCTGGTCGCACTGGCCTCGCTTGCCTCCGGAGTCGCACTGATGGCCGGCGCCGGGCACTATATCGCGGCCTCGGCGATCGGCCTCGCCGTTGTCGTGCCGGTGGTGCTGGAGGTGACCGGCGTCGCGCGGGTGGTGCTGCGGTATCTGGAGCGGCTGACGACGCATGATGCGACCTTCCGCGCGCTGGCGGCGCTGCGGTTGTGGTTCTATCGCGGGTTCGCGCGCAGTGCCGCCGGCGGGCTCGGGTTCCGGCGCTCGGGCGATGTGCTGGCGCGGCTGGTCAACGATATCGAGGCGCTGGACGGGGTGCTGCTGCGGCTGCTGATCCCGCTGCTCGGCGCGGTGATGCTGGTGCCGGCGCTGCTGGTGGTGATCGGCCACGATGACGACGCCGCCGCGGTGCTGGTGCTGGCGCTGTTCGCCATCGTCGCGTTCGTGATGCCGTGGCGGGCGATGGTCGCGGCGCGGGCGGCCGCGGCGGACGAGACCGAGGCAGGCGGCGCCCTGCGCGTCGCGGTGCTCGACACGCTGACGGGGTTGCGGGAAATCAAGGTCTACGAGGCCGAGGGGCGGATGCTCGCCGGTGTGCAATGGCAGGAATCCCGGCTGTTCCGCGCCGAACGCGACCTCGCCGCGCGCGGGGCGGCATTGCAGGGTCTCGCCTTCCTCGCCACCCAGGGCGCGCTGCTCGCGGTGCTGCTGATCCATGGCGCGCATCCGCTGGCCGTGGTGGTGGCGGTTTTCGTCGTCGTCGCCGCGTTCGAGGCGGTGGGCGGCATGCCGCGCGCGGGCGTGATCGCGGGACGGGCCTCGGCGGCGGCGACGCGGGTTCTCGAAGCGGCCGAGGCCGCGCCGCCGGTGCGCGATCCCGAGCGCCCGGCGCCGATGCCGGCCGGCAACGCGCTCGCCTTCGAGCATGTCGGGTTCCGCTGGACGCCGGAGGGCCAGGCGGTGTTCGACGACCTGTCGCTCGACGTGCCGGCGGGGTCGCGGGTCGCGGTGCTCGGGCCGTCAGGGGCGGGAAAGTCGACGCTCGCCGCACTGGCGCTGAAGCTGGCGGCGCCCGAGCAGGGCAGGATCCGGCTCGGCGGGACGGATATCGGCACGCTGCGGGCCGCGGATGTGCGCGCGCGGATCGCCTGGCTGTCGCAGGCGACGCATCTCTTCGCCGACACGATCCGTAACAACCTGCTGATCGGGCGCGACGATGCCGATGACGAGGCGCTCTGGGCGGCGCTGGAGGCGGCGCGGATCGCCGATGTCGTGCGTGCGCTTCCGGACGGGCTGGAGACGTGGGTCGGCGAACAGGGCTCGCAGTTTTCCGGCGGCCAGGGGCGGCGCCTCGCGCTGGCGCGGGTGCTGCTGAGCCCGGCGCCGATCCTGATTCTCGACGAGCCGTGCTCGGGCCTCGACCTCGAAACCGAGCGCGCCTTCCTCGCCACGCTCAACAACACGCTGGACGGGCGGACGGTGCTGATGATCACCCACCGGCTGACCGGGGTGGAGAAGCTCGACAGGATCTATCGGTTGCAGAATGGCAAGCTGACGGTGGCGACGAGATAGGGGCGTCGCCGCGCCGCGAGGCCGCAGCCGCCGGCTCAGGCGACGGCGGCGAGATCCGGGGCGGCGGTGCTGGCGCGGCGGTAGTTCGCGGCATCGGCGAACAAGGCGCGCAGCAGAAGGTTGTTGAGCCGGTGGCCGGTGCGCGCGCCGATGAACCGGCCGCGAATGGCGGCGCCGGCCAGCGCCAGATCGCCCACCACGTCGAGCAGCTTGTGGCGGACGAACTCGTCAGGGCTGCGCAGCCCTTCGGGGTTGAGGATGCTGTCGCCATCGACCACCACGGCGTTGCCGAGGGTGCCGCCGAGGGCGAGGCCCGCCTCGCGCAGACGGTCGATATCCTGTTTCATGGTGAAGGTGCGGGCGCGGGACAGCTCGGTTGTGAAGCTTTCCGGGGTGATTTCGAGGGAGAGCGCCTGGCGGCCGATCGCACGGGCGGGAAAGTCGATCTGCAGTGCCGCGGTGAAGCCATATTCACCCGCGGCGGCGGGGCGCAGCTCGGCGAAAGCGGCGCCGTCGCTCACCCGGATGGGGCGGCAGATGTCGATGATGTCCCGCGGCAAGGCGGTTTCGACAATGCCGGCACAGCGGATGAGGAAAACGAATTCCGCCGCGGAACCATCGAGGATCGGGACCTCCGGGCCGTCGACCTCGATCAGCGCATCGTCGATGCCGAGGCCGGCGAGCGCCGCCATGACATGTTCGACCGTGCCGATCCTGGCTTCCGGCCGGTGCGGATCGGCCAGGACGGTGCAGAGCCTGGTATCGGCCACAAGGTCGTGGCGGGCGGGAATGGTGACGCCGAGATCGGTGCGGCGGAAGCCGATGCCAGAACCGGGCTCGGCGGGGACGAGGCGCAGAGTCACGTCCTGTCCGCCATGCAGGCCGACGCCGCGGCAGGCGATCTCCGCACCGAGGCCACGCCGTCTCACGGGGCTGTCCTGCCCGACGATGAAGGGGCGGCTGAACGGAATGGCGGTGGACATCATGCGGTGAAAGCCTTGTGTTAAACGCGAAAGCCTTCGACAGGCTCGTTATTGCGGTGCAAACTAGCCCGGCGGGACGGCGGAGGGAAATCAATGAATATTTCTGATTATTTCCATATAAACCTATGATTTTGTTATTTTTATGGCGGCGCTGACACAAACGGTTCACAGCCCCGGGCGGCGCGGTTTGCCTTTGCCGGCCGGTTCTGCTTTCAGGGGGAACGGAGCGCGGCGCCGCCGCGCCAGACCGGGGAACCCATGACTGTCGCACTGATCGTCGCCGCCGGCCGTGGCCATCGCCTCGGCGGTCCCATTCCGAAACAGTACCGTCTGCTTGACGGCGTGCCGATCCTTCGCCGCACGGCTGAGGCGCTGCGCCGGCATGCGGCGGTGCGGGCGGTGCGGGTGGTGATCAACCCCGCCGATCGGGGGCTGTATGACGAGGCCATGGCAGGGCTCGGGCTCGTGGAACCGGTGACGGGCGGCGCCTCGCGGCAGGAATCGGTGCGCAACGGCCTCGAATCGATCGCTTCCCTCGCCCCCGAGACGGTGCTGATCCATGACGGGGTGCGGCCCTTCGTTGCCCCGACCGTGATCGGCGCGGTGCTCGACGCGCTCGGCCGCGTGCCCGGCGCGGTGGTCGGCGTGCCGGTCACCGACACGCTGAAACGGTGCCGCGGCGCCGTGGTCACCGGAACGGTGGAGCGGGCGGATCTGTGGCGGGCGCAGACACCGCAGGGCTTCCGCTACGAGGCGATCCTCGGCGCGCATCGGCGCGTGCATGCGGCACATCCGGGGCGAGACTTCACCGATGATTGCGCGGTGGCGGAGCTCGCAGGCCTCACGGTCGAGATGGTCCCGGGCAGCGAGGAGAATTTCAAGATCACGACCGAGGCCGACCTGCTGCGCGCCGAGGCCATGCTGCGCGAACGGGGGCGCTTGCTGGCCGTCGCAGATTAGGGCAGGCGCCGATCAGGGCAGGCGCCGATCAGGGTAGTCCCGGGCCCTGCCCTCCCCTGCCCTGGCGCGCCGTTGGCTCAGCCGATCCCCGCCGCGGCGATGAGCACGACACCGAGGCTGACCAGAGCGAGTCCGGCCATCTCGCCGCGCCGCGTGCGCTCGCCGAGGAAAAAATGGCCGACCGCAAGGGTGAACAGGATCTCGATCTGGCCAAAGCCGCGCACGAGGGCGGCGCTGGTCAGCGCGAAGCCGGCGAACCAGCAGCCCGAGCCGCAGGCGGAGAGCAGGCCGACCGGCGCCGCCCGCCGCCAGAGGGTGAAGCATTTGGCCAGTTCGCCCCGGTTCCGCAGCGCCATGACGCCGCCCTGGACCAGGGTTTGCAGCAGGTTGGTGACGGTGAGGGTGAGCACGGCCTTGAGCACGACCGGCGTGGCGGGGCCGAGCGTCAGCGTCGCCTCGCGCAGCAGGATCGCGGTGACGGCAAAGCCGAAGCCGGACCCGAGGCCGCAGAGAGCGGCGGGCTGCACCGAGGCGCGCAGCAGATCGGCCGGGGAGAGTTTCTGGCCGACGAAGGACAGCGCGAGCACGCCGGCAACCGCGAGCATGATCCCGACTATGGCGAGCGGCGGAATCCGCACCCCGAGCACCAGAACCGAGAAGATGACGAGCTGCGCCGCCTCGGTCTTCGCATAGGCGGTGCCGACCACGAAATTGCGGTGGCCGAAGGCCATGATCAGCAGCATGGTGCCGAAGATCTGGGCGATGCCGCCGGCGAGGCAATCGAGCAGGAAGGCGGGCGGGATCGCCGGCAGGGCGCGGCGGAGCAGGAGAAGCGCCACGCCGAGCAGCAGGATATCGGCCGGTAGCGCGTAGACGAACCGGACGAAGCCGGCCGCCGGGGCGCTGAGCGCGCCGCGCAGCCGGGCCTGCAGCGCCGTTCGCCAGACCTGGAACAGCGCGGCGGCGATGGTCACCGGTATCCAGGCGGGAACCAGGCTCATGCCAGCGCCGCGACATGGGCGCAGAAACGCGCGGCGAGCGCCACCAGATCGGCGACGACCGCCTCGCCGAGCGCGGCATCGGCGCCGGTGGCGTCGGCGGTGGCGGAGGCCGGCGCGATCTCGGGATATTCGGCGGGCGCGTCGATATCGACCCCTCGAAGCCGATCGTGCCGAAGCCGGTGACCGGGCAGCCAAGCAGGCTGGCGCCGGCGGCGGGCTTGCGCGCAAGATCGGGGCGGGAGACGTCGGGCGGAGGCAGAGCGCGATCGAGGCGAGCGGCTCGGCGCCATGGCCGAACCGCCCGGGCGCGGGGCCGATGCGGGCCTGCATCAGGCGGCTTGCGACCTTCCAGAGATAGAAGGACGGGATCACCGGCCCGCCGGCGCGGCGGATGGCAAGGGTTGCCTCATGCACCAGCGGCGCGTTGCCGCCATGGCCGTTGAGAATGACGATACGCTCGAACCCCGTGCGGCGCAGATCGGCGATCAGGTCGGCGAGCACGGCGCGGAAGGTGGCGGGGGCGAGCGCGAGGCCGCCGGGCACGGCGCCGAAATGATCCGCGGCACCGAAGGGCAGCGCCGGGGCCGCGAGGGTGAGAGTGCCCGAATCGGTCGCGGCGCGCGCGATCCGCCGGGCCAGCGCTTCGGCAAGGCGGAAATCGCCCATCGGGGCATGCGCGCCCTGGTCTTCCTGGCTGCCGAGTGGCAGCAGCACCAGCGGACGGCGCGGCAGGAGGGCTTGCAATTCGGCACTGGTCAGATCATCGAAAGCTGTTTTAAACATTTGTTCATCCTCCTGCGGGGATCCATGCTGGACGCAATTGTTGTGCGCTGGCAATGGAACGCATCCAATTTGAGGGAATTTGCATGTCAGGACCGACTTCATCGCCAGCGCCCTTGCCCATGGCCGGAATTGTGCCGGTCATCCTGGCCGGCGGAACCGGAACACGGCTCTGGCCGGTTTCACGCAAATCGTATCCGAAGCAGTTCTGGCCGCTCGTGTCGTCGCGGACCATGCTGCAGGAAACCGCGGCGCGGGCCCAGGGCGAGCGTTTCGCGCCCGCGATCGTGGTGGCGAACGAGGCGCATCGCTTCATCGTCGCCGAACAGCTGCGCGGCGAGGGCCATGAGGGAACGCGGATCCTGCTGGAGCCGGTGGGGCGGAACAGCGCGCCGGCCATCGCAGCCGCGGCGCTGCTGATCGCCGAAACCAATCCCGACCAGGTGATGTGGATCATGGCGGCGGACGCCTCGATCGCGGATGCGGACTCGCTCGGCCGCGCGCTCGCCATCGCCGCCGCTGCCGCGCGGGACGGGCAGATCGTCACCTTCGGGATGCAGCCGAATATGGCCGAAACCGGCTATGGCTATATCGAGCAGGGCGAAACGCTGGCCGGGCATGAAGGCGCGTTCCGCATCGCCCGCTTCGTCGAGAAGCCGGATGCGGCGACAGCGGCGAGGCTGATCGCCGACGGGCGGCATTACTGGAATTCAGGCATGTTCGTCGCGACCGCGCGGACCATGCTGGCGGAGATGGAGCGGCTGGCCCCCGAGGTCGCGCGCAGCGTGCGGGCGGCGTTCGACGCGCGGATCCCCGATCTGGATTTCATCCGGCTTGAAACCGCGGCGTTCCGCAGCGCGCCCGATATCAGCATCGACTACGCGATTGCCGAGAAGACCGACCGCGCCGCCGTGGTGCCGGCCGCGCTCGGCTGGTCGGATGTCGGCTCGTGGTCGGCCATCTGGGACATCGCCGAGAAGGACGCGGCCGGCAACGCGGCGCTGGGCGATGCCGTGATCGAGGATTCCAGCGGCTGCTATGTCCGCAGTGACGGCGCGATGACCGCGGTTCTCGGGCTCGAGAACACCGTTGTGGTGACGACGCCGGATGCCGTGCTGGTCGCGCACCGGGACAAGGCGCAGAACGTCAAGCGCGTCGTCGATGCGCTGAAGCGGATGAAGCGGCCCGAGGCGGAGGATCACAATCGAGTGTACCGGCCCTGGGGGTTCTATGAGAGCCTGATTCAGGGCGACCGCTTCCAGGTCAAGCGGATCGTGGTGATGCCCGGCGCGAAGCTCAGCCTGCAGAAGCACTTCCACCGTGCCGAGCACTGGGTGGTGGTGGCCGGCTCGGCGCTGGTGACGCGGGACGCCGAGACGCATCTCGTGCGCGAGAACGAGAGTATCTACCTGCCGCTCGGCTGCGTTCACAGGATGGAGAATCCCGGCAAGATCCCGCTGACGCTGATCGAGGTGCAGTCTGGCTCCTATCTCGGCGAGGACGATATCGTTCGCTACGAGGACACGTACGGGCGGAGCTGAATTCGGCCTATGTTCTTGTTTTGTTCTTGACAGCGCGCGTGATTTCCGGTGTGCTGCGTAGGAACGGAGCACGAACATGGACACATTCATACCGCGAGGCCTTCGGCCCGACGGCCGTGGCACCAGGCTTGCCCCACCCAACCGGTTCGAAACCACGCGCCATGATGCGTTCGACGACGGGTGGGGCATGCTGGACGAGAAGGAGGCAGCCCCCGAGACGGTGCTGATCCGCGACGCGACGAAATCGGTGATCAGCCGCAACGACAGTCCGGATCTCGGTTTCGATCGCGGGCTCAACCCGTATCGGGGCTGCGAGCATGGCTGCATCTACTGCTATGCGCGGCCGACCCATGCGTGGATCGGCCTGTCGGCGGGGCTCGATTTCGAGACCAAGCTGGTGTTCAAGCCCGAGGCGGCGACGCTGCTGGAGCGCGAGCTGTCGCGCAAGGGCTATCAACCGGCCACTATCGTGCTGGGCTCGAATACCGACCCGTATCAGCCGGTCGAGCGGCAGCTGCGGCTGACGCGCGCGGTGCTGGAGGTGCTGGAGCGGTTCGGACATCCGGTTGCGATCGTCACCAAATCGGCCGGAGTGCTGCGGGATGCCGACATTCTGGCGCGGATGGCGACGCGCAACCTCGCCCGCGTGCATCTCTCGGTGACGACGCTGGACGCAAGGCTCGCCCGGGCGATGGAACCGCGCGCGGCGACACCGGCGCGGCGGCTCGATGCGATGGCCGGACTCAAAGAGGCGGGAATCCCGGTCGGCGTGCTGGCCGCGCCGATGATTCCGGGGCTCAACGATCCCGAGCTGGAGCGCATTCTCGAAGCGGCGGCGCGGTCGGGCGCGTCGTCCGCCAATGCGATCCTGCTGCGCCTGCCGCACGAGCTGGGCGCGCTGTTCGAGGACTGGCTGAACCGCACCATGCCGGACCGCGCCGCGCATGTGCTGAGCCTGATCCGCCAGACTCGCGGCGGCGCGCTGAATGATGCCGCCTTCGGCAGCCGGTTTCGCGGCACCGGGGCCTATGCGGGGCTCTTGCGCGCGCGTTTCGAACGGGCGGCGCGCCAGTTCGGGCTGAGCGAAACGCCGCCGCCGCTCGATTGCAGCCAGTTCGCCAAGCCGCGCGCGACAGCTGCGGCGGCGCAGCTGTCGCTGTTCTGACCACCGCTCGGCCCGCCCCTGCGGTCAGGCGCGGCCGAGACGCTCGGCGCCGCCGCCACGGGCGGGAGAAGCGGTCGGGTCTTCCTCGTCCTCGCCCAGATCGCCGACCAGCGTTTCCGTGGTCAGGATCAGCTTGGCGACCGAGGCGGCGTTGCGCAGCGCCGTGCAGGTGACGCGGACGGGATCGATGATGCCGGCATCATACATGTTCTGGAACGTGCCGATGGCGGCGTTGTAGCCGAAGCCGCCATTCACCGCCGAAACCTTGGCGATCACGTGGTCAGGGTCGCCGCCGGCATTGGTCACGATGCGCCAGAGCGGCCTTGTGAGGATGGAGCGGACAAGTTTCACCCCCTCCGCGACATCGCCGCTGACGCCGGCCAGCACCTCGTCGAGCACCGGGCCGATCTGCGCCAACGCGGTGCCGCCGCCGGCAACCACTCCCTCCTCGCTCGCGGCGCGCACGGCGGCGAGCGAATCCTCGATCAGCTGGATCGTGCGCTTCTGCTCGACCGGCGTCGCCCCGCCCGCATAGAGAATGGCGGTGCCGCCGGAAAGTTTCGCGAGGCGCTCGCGCAGCTTGTCCTGCTCGATGTTGGGCGGTGCCGCATCGTGCATGCGCTGAACCTGTGCGCGGCGCGCGGCGATCGCAGCCGGATCGCCGGCGCCGCCGATGATCGCGGTGTGCGTGGCACTGGTGCGTACCCGCTCGGCGCCGCCGAGATCAGCTTCGGTGACATCCTCGATCCGGCCGCCGAGATCGCGAGCGATGACGCGGCCGCCGGTGATGATGGCGATATCCTCCATCATCGCCTTGCGCCAGTTGCCGTATTCGGGCGGGTGCACGACGAGGTAGCGGCCCGGCCCGTCGCGCCCGAGCAGGCTGACGACGACCTCCGGCGCCACCTCCTCGGCGATCACGAGGAGCGGGCGGCCGGCCTCGGCGGCAAGCGCCCGCGCCGCATCGAGCGCATGGGGATCACGGATCTTGAGATCCGTCATCAGGATCAGTGGCCGTTCGAGCACGGCCTCCATCTTCTCCTGATCGGTCACCATGTGATGCGAGATATAGCCGCGATCGAAGGACATGCCTTCAACGACGTCCAGCGTGGTTTCGGTGGTCACGCTGAAATCGGTGGTGATGACGCCCTCGGCGCCGACCCGCGCGAAGGCCTCGGCTACCAAGGCGCCGAGATGCGGCTCGGTCGCGGCGATGTTGGCCACCGCGGCCAGCATGCCGTTGCCGGAAGCGGGCCGGGCGGCGGCCTTGAGGGAGGAGGCCACGCGCTCGACCGCGAGATCGATCCCGCGGATGAGATCGACCGCGCGGGCGCCGCGCTCGCTGGCCTCGACGCCGGCCTGGACGAGCGCGTTGGCCAGCACGATCGCCGTGGTAGTGCCGTCTCCCGCCAGTTCGTTGGTCTGCATCGAGACCTCGCGGACCACCTGCGCGCCCATGTTCTCGAACCGGTTCGGCAGCTCGATTTCCACCGCGATGCTGACGCCATCGCGCGTGACCATCGGCGTGCCGATCGGCCGGTCGATCATCGCGTTCATTCCCTTAGGCCCGAGCGTCGGCTCGACGGCGGCCGCGAGCCGGCCCACACCGCGGGCCAGCGCGCGACGCGCTTCGGAATTATGCAGAAGCAGCTTAGCCATTTTGTCTCCCTTCGGCCGAATGACCGGCGCGCTGCGTGGACCGGCCTATTCGGCGGCGACCGCGAGCGGCGAGGCCGCAAGCGCCGCCTTCTTCGCCGCGATATCGATGCCGTAGAGCTTGGCTGCATTGAGGCCGAGGATCTTTTCCTTGATCGCCGGGGTGAGATCGATGCCGCGCTCCTGCTTCACATCCTCAGGCAGCTCGAAATTCCAGAATTTCTCGACCAGCCAGCGCGGCGTCCAGATCGCGTAGTCGGAGCCGAACAGGATGCGGTCCTCGCCGAGCCAGAACAGCAACTCGCCCATGATTTCGGCGAAGTAGCGCGGCCGGGAGTGGATGAAGGGGAGCACGACGGCGAGGCCGCCATAGACATTCGCTTCCTGCACCGCGATCCAGCAGAAATCGTCGATGCGGGGCTGGCCGCAATGCTCGACGACCCAGTTGAGATTGGGGAAGTCGGTCGCGGCGTAATCGACGTCGTGAACGTCGAAGGCGTCCTTGCTCAGCGGGATGATGGTCGGACCCTTGTGGACGTGCATGTTCCTGATGCCGAGCTTCTCGCACAGCTCGAAGCATTTGTAGGCCTCGGGATCGTTCAGCCGCCAGCCGCGGGAGGCGCCGTTCCATTCGGCGGTGTAGAGTTTCACGCCCTGGATATTATATGTTTCTTTCATGTAATGGATATATTCGAGCGCCTTCTCGCCATCCCGCGGGTCGA
This sequence comes from Acidocella sp. C78, assembly GCF_907164655.1. Taxonomy (NCBI): domain Bacteria; kingdom Pseudomonadati; phylum Pseudomonadota; class Alphaproteobacteria; order Acetobacterales; family Acidocellaceae; genus Acidocella; species Acidocella sp. C78. The sequence goes on along the minus strand of NZ_CAJQZK010000008.1, from coordinate 43,466 downwards.
ACGCGCCATTGATGATGAAGCGCTCGGGATAGCGGGCGGCGACGTCGGCATTGCGTTCGATCGTGTTGAAACCGGTCTTGTAGAAATCCTTGAGGTAGGTGGACTGCACGATCGCGACATCGTCGGGGCCGTCGATGAAGAGATCGCGATAGAGATCATCGGCGCTGTATTTCTCGAACTTCTCCTTCGGCCACAATTTGTCGGGCGGGCTCAGCGCGTTGTGATAGGCGAAGAAGCACTCGATGAACTGCTTGCCGTGAATGTTGCTCTGGTTCGCCGGGCTGCCATCCCAGAAATGGGTGTGGCCATCGACGATGAAGATTTCCTTGCCCTCGGGCGTTACGAACATGGTTTCCTCCACGTGTTGATTGCTTGCCGGTCGGCGCGCCACGCGCGGGTTGCGCGCGGGCGCGCCGGAGTGCCGCGGTTCAGATGTATTCGAAGACGTCGTCCATATTGCCGAACAGGATCACGGTGTTGTCGTCGACGCGGACCATGCGGCCGTAATGCGTCGAGGTGTTCACCTCGAAGATCTCGGCCGTCATGTCACGGCCGAGATACTCGCCGATCTCGTCCATCTTGAAGATCAGCTTGCCGTGGCCGTCGATGCGGATCAGGGCGGGCTGGTAGGTGACGGTGACGCCGGGCTTGTCGCTCATGAATTCGGCGATGGCGCGGGCCTCGACCGAATCGTTCATCGTCACGCCGCATTGATCCGAGATCGTCTGCTCGAAGGTGATATCCTTCATCTGCTTGAAGATGGTCGAATGGGTCGCGTCGCGTGCTGCTGTTGACATGATATTATCTCCTGTGCGGGGCGTCAGGCGAGACCGAGTTCGCCGAGGATCTTGCCGATGCGCTCCTGCGACTGCGCCCTGACATCCTGGAACGAGACGGGTTTGGAATGGGGCATCGACCAGATCGGTTGCAGGCCGAGGGCCGCCTTGTCGGCGAGGGCGCGGTGTTTTTCGAGCCAGCCATGGAGGATGGCGCGGTTCTCGCCGCCGTGTTTCTCGTCGTTGGCAAGGAGGTAGATGAGGTCGATCGTGTTCGCGAGGTTGCGTTCGTAATCGGCCTCGGCGGCGGAGATCACCGGGGGCGTGACGAAATCGTTGTTGGCGGCGGCGACCTGCATCAGGAAGCCGGAGCGGAACAGCTCGCCCACCAGCGGCTCGAAGACGATGTTGATCGCGAAATACTGTTCGAGATAGTCGCTCGACCCCATGATCGTCTCGATCGCCTCGCGCGTGCCCTGCCAGATCGGGTCCTCAAGCCAGGCGACCTTGCCGAGCTCGTCGTTCCAGCCGGGAATGTCCATGCCGATTTCGGCGAGGTAGAGCGTGATATCCTGCGCGAGGCGCATCTTGTAGGAGGAATTGGTCAGCGTCGCGTTGTTGATCATCTGCGTGTAGCCGTAGCGCTGCGCCTGCATCAGCGAGGTGCCGAGGCCGAATTCGGCGTGTTTCCAGGCGCCGAGATGGGCTTGCAGGATGCGTTGCCAGACCTTGTCGAAATTCGCCGGGGCGCCGGCGCGGCGGGCATTGGCGATGACGCTCTGCACCATCGTCTCGATGCGGGACTGGCGCTGGTAGTGGGTGCGTTCCCATTCCTGGTCCGGCGCGCGGAAGGCGTGCCAGTTGCTGCTTTTCAGCGCCGTGGCGTCCTTCACATAGGCGCCCTTGCCGTTCGCGAAGGAGATGATCCAGTTCTGGATCAGGTAGCGCTCGGGATCGGGCTGGACATCGACGGTGACGTCTTCGTAATGGGTCGCGCGCTTGCCGCGCGGCTCGAAATAACGGTAGCGGCGGCTGTCGGAATCCGCGAAAATCGCCGCTCCCGCGGCACCCGATCCGACTGAACTCGACAAGGCTGGCATGGTGTCTCTCCCTGGGTTTCGGTTTGCCCGTGCGGCGCGCGATCAGTGACCGGCGGGAACGGGAACGCTCGAGGATGTGGTGAACCTGTCAAAGAAGACGCGCTCGTTCTCGAAGCCGTTCAGGAACAGCACCGGTTGCAGCGCGTCGATCATGGGGGGTGGGCCGCAGGCATAGACGTCGCCCTCGCCATCGATGCCGAGGGCCTTCAGCCTCGCATCGACGCATTCATGGACGAAGCCGCGTTCGCCCTCCCAGCCGGCATCGCCGCCGGCGTGCGAGAGAACCGGAATGAATTCCAGCTCCGGGTAGCGATCAGTGAGTTGCGCGATGCGATCGAGGTGGAAAAGATCCTCCCGCGTGCGCGCGCCATAGAAGAAATAGACCGGCCGGCTTTCGCCGCTGGCGAGATGATCGTTCAGGATCGACCAGATCGGCGACATGCCGGAGCCGGCGCCGACGAGGATCAGCGGTCCGGCTCGTCCTTCCCGCCGGAAGCAGGTCCCATAGGGTCCGGTGAGGGAGACATCGGCGCCGATTCTGATTCCGCCGCTGTCGAGTTCGCCGGAGAATTTTCCTTCGGGGTATTTCTTGATGATGAAGGAGAGGCTTTTGGCTTGGTCCGGCGTATTTGCCATGGAAAACGAGCGCGTAATCGTCTCCCCTTTTTCCGTGGTGACGGTGATGTCGACATATTGTCCGGCCCAGAACTTGATCGGGGAGTCGAGATCGATCGTGATTCCGCGAATGTCGTGCGTCAGCTTTGCAATCTCGGCGATCCGGCCGTTGAAGGTCCGCACCGCGATCGACCGCGCCAGCACTTCCTCGTCATAGTTGAGGAGTTCGACCTCCATGTCCGAATAGGCGATCGTGCGGCAGAGCAGGATATGGCCGCTTTCGCGCTCCATATCGTTCAGCGCGAAGGTCGAGTATTTCAGCATGTCGACCTCGCCATCCGTCAGGATGCACTTGCAGGCCGAGCACTGGCCCTCCTTGCAGCCATGCGGCAGGGCGATGCCCTGGCGGAAGGCGGCGTTGAGCACCGTTTCGCCGTCCTCGACCTCGAACTCGACACCGACCGGCTCGAGCCTCACCGTATGCGTGCCACCCATCTGGCCCATCTCCCGAAAGTCCATCACGCTCCGGCGGGGCGCCGGAGGTGTCGCGTTGAGAAGGAAGCGGGAGCCGGGGCAACGGCTCCCGCAAGGTCCGCCGGATCAGTTGAACGGCGTGATCGTGAAGCCCGCGCGATATTCGGCGATATGCTTCGCGCGATCCTCCGGGCTCATCTCCCGCAGCAGGGTGAGCGGCGAGAGCAGGGTGTGGCCACGCACGTCATCGAGCGTCCACAGTTCGCTATCCTCGAAGCGCAGATGCGGCTGGGGCACCAGGGTCTTGCCATCGGAGCGGACGAAGTTCAGATCCTTGATCGCATCCGCGAGATCCCAGCCGTGATAGACCGTCTCCCACTCGCGCTTGCCGCTGAAGCGGCCCATCGCGGGGGTCGGGTGGCCCTGATACTCGTCGGCGAAGGCCTCGACCGCGGTCCAGCGATCGAGCTCGTGGGCGAAGGTGTGGAGCTTGCCGTCGATTTCGTCGACCACCATGTCCTCGCGGATCAGGCAGGGGACGAGGCAGCTCCAGCAGCGATGCGGATAGACGTAGCCGACCTCCTCATTGAAGGTGATGACCTTCTCGCCGCGATGGCTGAGCTTGTCGTACCATTTCCAGAAATCGCCGAACTTGGCGTACCAGCCTGGATATTTCTGCTCGAACCACTCGAAGTCGGCCTCGCGCTGGGCCTCGATGCGCCAGAAATTCACCGGCCAGCCGACAGCGAAAAACTGGGCGACGTGGTGGACGTAGAGCTTCTCGGTCAGGCGCTTCCAGGCGGCCTGGACATCGTCGTGGTGCACCTTGATGCCGTATTTCTCAAGCGGCAGCATGTAGGTGCGGTAGTAATCCTCGAAGATCCAGCGGTGCCACATCTCCGCGTAGGATTCCTTCGACTTGTCGCGATTGGTGGTGCCGTATTCGATGAAGGTGCCGATCGCGGCATCGACGATCGCGTGGTTCTGCCAGAAGGCGTAGCGCAGGTCGCGCTCGAGCAGGAGATGATTTTCCGGCTCCTTGAGGGCGGCCATCAGCATCGAGTGTCCGTTGCCGATATGCCGACTCTCGTCGGACTGCACCGAGAGGAAGACGGTCGGCAGCGCGTAGTCGCCGTTGCGGGCGGCCTCGGAGGGCATGGCAACGAACAGCGTGTTGGTGAAGGCGGTTTCAGCGACGACGGTGAGATACATGCAGGCGGCGGTCATCGTGTCGCCGGTGATGAAGCCTTCGCCGAACTGCCGGCCGATCGTGGTCGCATAGCATTTGCCGAAGGCTTCCTCGGTGATGTCGAAGCCCGCCGGATCGATGTAGTTCTCCATGTACCATTTCTTGAGGTTCATCTGGATGGTCGAGTGACGGAATTCGTCGACCATCTGCATCGTGAACCCGGTGCGCAGGTCCTCGCCCGGCGCGAGGCGGGCGACCATCGCCATCGAACGCGCCGCGGAGATTTCCGGGAAGGGGATGATCGCGAGGAACAGCTTCATCCATTCGACCCAGCGCGGCTCGACATTGCGGAACATGTCGCCGCGCAGCGCCGCATCGAGCGCGCCATAGACGCGGTTGTCCTTCTCTTCCTGCATCGGGAAGTAGGAGCGCAGCACCTGCTTCATCGGATCGCGCGGGGCCTTGGTGATCTTGTAGTCGGTCGGGTAGGTCATCGCCTCCTGGACATAGGTCGGATTCCACCCGAGATCGGAAATCTTCCTGGTTGCCTCGCCCACGGATATGCCGCGCTGCGAGGTGATCTTGTTGAGCGTCAGGGACGTCATGTTTTCAAACCTCCACCTTGTTTGCGCCGCGGGTCCCGTGACCCGGGCGGAAAGCGGCTCAGGTGCCGCCGTGCGAGTTTCCGGATGGCCTGCGCCGCGTTGCGGGGCGTTGCCTGCCGGATCCCGGCAAAGGTCTTCGAACGATCCTGATCGGTGACGGCGCAGTGTCGCGCGAAGCCGATCCGGTTTCCTCCGTTCCTTCGTTCTTCTGGCACCGCGCCACGCGCGATGATTTTCTTCTGGACAAATCAGAGCAAATCCCATGCCAAAAGGCCGGCGGGATGGTCATGCGCACGAACGCGGCGGATATCGGAAAGTGCCGACGCAATGCCGCAACGCACAATGTAAAGGAAATTTACATCTGTAAATGACAAGTGTAATACTTGGCATATTTCAAATATAGATGAATATCACTTCAAACAATCAAATTGACTTTCGCCCGCATGGGTGGCTAATTCTCGCCAAGCGACGATCGCCCAGCCGAGGCATGGCGATCGAGGCGAGGAGGCGCAGGTGCCCGACAAACAGCGGCCAGACATGGACCCGACATCCCCGGCGGCAGGCGGCGGAGACGTGACCGAGCAGCTGATCCGGCTGATGTCACGCGACCTGGTGTTCACCATGACCTTTCTCGGCGAAAGCCAGCACCGGATGCAGACGCATTTCGAGAGCTTCATCACCGCCTCGCTTGCGCGCGCCGGGATGAACCAGACCACCCACCCGATGATCCGGCTGTTCGTCGAGCGGCATGCCACGCTGTTGCGCGAGTTCGTGTTTTCCGGCGTCGCCCTGTCGCGACAGTTCGGGATCGGCGAGATCGAGCATCTGATCGGCGATGCTTCGTCGCTGCTGCGGATCGATATCTGGGACCAGCTGCGCAACCATATCGAGATGGCGGAGACGCGGTTCCGCGCGCAGATTCCTGACCTGCCGGGCCAGCTCGCGGATTTCGCCGCACCGGACGCGGCGCGGGGCGAAGCTCCATGACCGGCGCCGATGCCGAGCGGCAGCAACTGCTGCGACGCAGGCTCGCCCTTGTCGGCGCCATCTCCGCGCTGAACGCCGAGGCGCTGCGCACCCTGCAGCAACTGGCCGGGCTCGAGATCGACATGCAGCGGCTTGAGGATGATGCGCGCATGCAGGACTCGGGGTCGCTAAGTGCCGCAAACGGCGAAGCCGCCGCGCTGCGGGAGGCGCAGGCCGATTGCGCGGCGCGGATCGAGGCGGTGGAGGCGGAAATGGCCGAGATCGACCGGCATCTGGCGGCTCTGGCGGGCAATTGAACCGGGGAGACGGGCGATGAACCAGACCGCGACAAAACACCTTACGCTGTTCGACCTGCTGGGCCGCGCCTGGCCATGCGCGGCGCCGGCCGGCCCGCCGCGCTTCAGCGCCGATGGTGCCGCGGTCGCTTTCGGCTGCGCCGACGGCACGGTAACGGTCGTGCCGATCGAGGATCCGGAGCCACCGGAGACGCGGATCCGGGTGAGCGGCGATGTCGGCCAGACGACGATCCGCCCGCGCAGCCGCCCGGCACCGCCCCCCGCCGTATCCGCCGCGCTGCATCAGGATGTGCCCCCCATCGTCGCCGGCGATGAAAGCGGCTTCCTGGTCGGCGCCGGTGATGGCAGCGTGCTGACGCTCGGGCCGGATGGCGCGGTGCGCGGCACGCGCGCGCGGATCGGAACGCCGGTCGTCGCTCTCGATCACGCGCGGGCCGCCTCGCTCACGGCCATCGCCGGCGGGGACGCGGTGCGGCTGTGCCAGGGCGCGGGCGCGCTGTCCGATCCGCTCGCCGATGATGGCGAGGGCGAGGTCGTCGCCATCCGGTTATCGCCTGCGGGACGTCACCTCGCGATCGCGCGCGCGGAAAGCCTGAGCATCGTCGCACTCGATGGGAGCGGCAGGGCGCCGATGGTCTTCGGCCTGCTGTCGCGCCCGCTGTCGCTCGCGTGGCGCGACGACGGGGCCTGGCTCGCCTGCACGCTGGAGGCGGGCGGCTTTCTCATGGTCGATCACGCCGGGGGGCGCAGCGGCACCGTCACCGGCTTTCCGATGGCGACGCGCGATGCGGCCTGGAGCATCCCCGCCGCGTCGATCGTCGCCTCGGGCGCCTATCGCGTCGCCGCCTGGTCGATGGCGACGCCGCCGCTCGATGGCGACATGACCGGCGCGCTGGTGAGCGGCCGGGCCGGGCTGGTGGCGGTGGAGAGTATCGCCGCCCATCCGGCGCGGCCGCTGGTTGCGGCCGGCTACGCCAACGGCCAGATCCTGCTCGTCCAGATCGGCGGGCGGGATGAAGTGCTCATCCGCCCCGAGGGCGGCGCGGTGACAGCGCTCGGCTGGTCGGACGACGGCCACCATCTCGCCGCCGCTGGCGCGGATGGAATGGTGAGCATCACCACGTTTCCGGAGCGGATGTTCAAATGACCGGCGACTCAGGAAGGGAGACCGAGATGCAAATGGAGATGAACGACGAGCAGCGCAGCAAGGACGCGTACTTCCAGCGGGTTGCCGCGCTTGCCGAGGAAATGGTGGCGCGCCACGGACCTGATTTCACGATGGGGACGCTGGTGCTGGCCGCACGCTGGATCGCCGAGAACAGGATTGGCGGCGGCACGCCTCCCGCCTGAGCCGGATCAGGGAGACCGCCGGCGGTAGATGATGCATGCCGCGCGCAGCAGCGAGGCGAGATTGGCGATGTCGCCCAGCCAATCCACCGCTTCGTCATGCAACTGCGCGATGAGGCGGGGAACCGAAACGCCCTCGGCGGCGGCAATTTCATCCAGCGTGACCCAGAACACGCCTTCGAGCCGCACGCTGGTCGAACGGCCGGCCAGCCGGATCGAGCGGCTGGTCTGGGCGAAATGCCCCGGGTTCTGCCCCTGCAACAGATTGCACATCGTTCCTCCCCGAAGGCGCCTTGCGGCCAGGCGCCCGCGCCGGGCGGCCTGCCCGGCTTCGGATGTTTCAAAGCAAAAGCAATGCCAGACGCGCGGGGCGGCATGCATCGGGGCGCCGGCGGTGGTGCGGTGTTCTGAAACGGAACGAATGCGTACCGGCGCTGTTCTGCTTCCGGCCATGACATGCTGAACCGCCCGAACACCGCCTGCCGGAGAGGTTTGGGAAGAAGCTGCCGGCAGCCTATACAGCGCCGATGCAACCCGCGCCGGCCGCCCCGGCGCCGAACAGGAGGGACTGCGCATGGCCAAGGCGATCCACAGCATGATCCGCGTGCTCGACGAGGCGCGCTCGGTTGCGTTCTACGAGCAGGCGTTCAGTCTTGCGATCGCCGACCGGCTCGATTTCGACACGTTCACGCTGGTCTATCTGCGCAACGCGGAAAATGATTTCGAACTCGAACTGACGATCAACAAGGGCTGGGCCGAGCCCTATGCGCTCGGCGACGGCTATGGCCATATCGCCTTCTGCGTCGACGATCTCGATGCCGAGCACGCACGCTTCGAGGCGGCAGGCTGGGCGCCGCGCAAGATCGTCGAGTTCAAGCGCGACGGCGCCCTGCTCGCGCGGTTTTTCTTCGTTGCCGACCCGGATGGATACCAGATCGAGGTGCTGCAACGCCACGGCCGCTATCGCTGAGCGGCCGGGACACCCTCAGCGGAAGGCGCAGCCCGGTTTCACCCCGAGCCGCCGCAGCAGCATGGCGGCGGGGCAGAAACCGGTGATGCCGGCCTGGAACAGGTTGAGCCCCACCAGTGCGGTGAGGACGTAGAACCATGGGCTGACCAGCCAGGCCAGCACGAGGCTGAGCAGCACCATGAAGCCCGCGAAGCTGAGAACGGTCTTGTCCACATTCATGATTACATGTCCCTTGTCCTGGAGCACTTTCCGATCCTGTTGGATCGGATGCAGTGCTCTATGATATTCATTAACAGAGCATCTTTATCCGGTCAGATGACTCCATCTGCTCGGATGGGGCTCTGAAAATCACGCGGCCGCCGCGAGGTGACGGCGCGCGAAATCGACGATGGCCTGCGCGCTCATGGCCCCGGCGCTCTGGCCGATCACCTGGCCGCCCCTGAGCAGGAACAGCGACGGGATGCCGCGCACGCCGAGGCGGGAGGAGACCTCCGGCGCCTCGTCGGCATTGAGTTTGAGCAGCCGGACCTCCGGTTCCAGGATCGCCGCCGCCTGCTCGAATTGCGGCGCCATCATCCGGCACGGTCCGCACCACGGCGCCCAGACATCGAGCAGAAGGGGAATCCCGTCCCGCTCGGCGTGGCGCTCGAAGCCGGCCTGGTCGATCGCGACGGGATGGCCGTCGAACAGCTTGCGATGGCAGGCGCCGCATTGCGCGGCGCGGGCCGGGCGCGCCGGCGGGATGCGGTTCACCGCGCCGCAATGCGGACAGACGATATGGGTCGCGTCAGCCATGGCCCGCTCCTTTCGCTGACTTGCGGTCGTTGTGATGAAGCTTGTGGATATTGAGCTGCTTCATCAGGAAGCGCTCGTAGAAGGGCTCGCTCTCGCCGGCGCGGATCTTGCGGAGGAAATATTTCTCGAAGCCGATCTTGGCGAGATGCACCCAGGCGCCGGTCGAGGCCCAGTTGACGTCGCGCGGCGGGATCTGCGGCTGGGCGACGAAGGCCACGCCGCCATCGCCGAAATCGGCGAGGCAGACGGCGTTCCACGTCGCCCGCGCGTGCGGCGCCTCGCCGCGCAGCAGCGCGCCGATGTTATGCGCCGTGGCGGTGACCATCGACTCGATCATGAACCCGGTTTTCGGCACGCCGACCGGCACCGACGTCTTGCCCACGGGCGGGATCGCGACACAGACGCCGACGCCGAAGACGTTCGGATAGGCCGGATTGCGCTGGTGCTCGTCGATCAGCACAAAGCCGCGCGGATTGACCAGCCCCTCGATGCCGCGCAGCGCCGGCACGCCGCGAAAGGCGGGCAGGAACATGGTGAAGCGGCTGGGCAGGTCGTGGGTCGCGATCGTCTGGCCGTCGGTGTCGACTTCCTCGGCCACGACCTTTTCCGCGTCCACCGCGGCGATCTTCGCGTTGGTGATCCACTTGATGTGGCGATGGCGCAACTCGCTCTCCATCAGCGACTTGGTGTCGCCCACGCCATCGAGCCCGAGATGGCCGATATAGGGTTCGGAGGTGACGAAGGTCATCGGCACCTTGCTGCGCAGGCGGCGCTTGCGCAGCTCGCGATCGAGGATGAAGGCGAATTCGTAGGCCGGGCCGAAGCAGGATGCGCCCTGCACCGCGCCGACCACGACCGCCCCCGGATTGGCGCAGAAGCGCTCGAACGCCTCGAAGGCGGACGCGGCGTGATCGGTCTGGCAGATCGAGACCGTGTTCCGCTCCGGGCCGCAGCCGGGAATCTCGTCGAAGGCGAGTTCGGGGCCAGTAGCGATGATCAGATAGTCGTAGGGGATGCTGTCGCCGCCATTCAGCTCGACGCGGTTTTCGGCAGGGTGCACACGGGCGGCGCCCTCGGTGCGGAAGGTGATGTTCTTGCGGCGCGTCACCTTGTCGAGCGAGACCTCGATATCCGCGCGGTCGCGCCAGCCGACGGCGACCCAGGGGTTCGACGGCGTGAACTGGAACGTGTTCCGCTCGCCGATCAGGGTAATCCTGTCTTCCGGCCGGATCTGTCCCGCGGTTTCGAACGCGGCGAGCGTGCCGCCGAGCCCCGCGCCAAGGACCACAATCTCTGCCATGCTTTCCTGCCTTTCCGAACGCTCCGGCGAAGGCGGCGCTCCGCCGCGCCCGGGGCGATGTTAATTGGTTTGCGGCGACGCCGGCTTGACCTGGATCAACGCCCGCGCGGACAGCCGGGAGAACACTGCCGCTGCGGTGCGGCCGGACGTTCCGGCGCCGCCACAATTGACAATATATGCATATATTCGTATATACGCAAGTATGAAACTGGATGTCGACGCGATGAACCTGGCGGCCGATGAAGCCAGCGATCTGCTGAAATCGCTGGCCAACCGGCATCGCCTGCTCATTCTCTGCCAGCTGCTCGACGGCGAGCGGTCGGTGGGCGAGCTGGTCGCGTTCCTGCAGATCCGCGACAGCGCGGTCTCCCAGCACCTGGCGCTGCTGCGCAAGGACGGGCTGGTGACCGCACGGCGCGAGGGGCAGAGCATCCGGTATTCCATCGCCAGCGCACCGGCCCGCACCGTGATTGCGGCCCTTGCCGGAATTTATTGTAGTCCGGAGGGTGCGACCTGCGCGGCGCCCGATCCTTCATCGACAACGGAGATTTCGACATGACGACACCTACACCTCTGCGCGACCTCGACCCTGCCACCGTGCATGACGACCTGCGCGCCGGCCGCATCCTGCTGGTCGATGTGCGCGAACCGCAGGAATTCGCGGTGGAGCGCATTCATGGCGCGATGCTGTTTCCGCTCTCCACCTTCGATCCGGCGATGTTGCCGCAGGACCCCGGCAAACCGATCGTGTTTCAGTGCGGCTCGGGCAAGCGCTCGGCGATGGCGGCGGCGAAGTGTCGCGAGGCCGGCCTTGCGGTGAATGCCCATCTCGCCGGCGGCATGATGGCGTGGAAAGCGGCGGGGATGCCGTATGTCGCGCTCGATTCCGCCACCGGCCAGGTGATCGACCGCCGCTGACCTCCCGCCATCGCGCCGCCCCGGACAAGGAACGCCAGCATGCCCCGCCCGCTCTCCCTTCCCGCCCTGCTGCTGCCGCTCCTGCTCCTGTTCGGGGCGGCGCCGGCAGGTGCCGCAACGCCCGCGGCGACCTTCACCGTCGCCGCCCGCATGGTGCCGGACCAGAAGGCCGTGTTCGCCACCGTCGAAAGCCGCAACGTGGTGCCGGCGCGCACGCGGATCGGCGGGACCGTCGCCGCCCTGACGGTGCATGACGGCGACAGCGTGACGGCGGGGCAGGTCATCGCCACCGTGCACGACCGGAAGCTCGAATTGCAGATCAAGGCGCTGGACGCCGAGATCGCGGGGTTGCGGGCGAGCCTCGTCCAGGCGCAGACCGATCTACGGCGCACCACGGCGCTGGCGCATAGCGGCGCGGTGTCGCGCCAGCAGCTCGACCAGGCGCGGACGGCGGTGGATGTTGCCGCCAGCACGCTCCGCGCGCGGATCGCGCAGCGCGCCGTGGCCGCCCAGCAGCAGGACGAGGGCGCGGTGCTGGCGCCGATCGCCGGGCGGGTGCTCAGCGTGCCGGTGACCGATGGCACGGTGGTGCTGCCGGGCGACACGGTCGCAACCGTCGCCGAGCAGAATTTCATTCTCCGCCTCAGGATTCCCGAACGGCACGCGCTGCATCTGAAGGTGGGCGACATGGTGCGGCTGGATGGCGGCGAATTCGGCCTGGCGGGGGCGCAATTCGGCCGCATCACCCTGGTCTATCCGCAGATCGTCGCCGGGGATGTGCGCGCCGATGCCGAGGTGAAGGGGATCGGCAGCTATTTCGTGGGCGAACGCGTGCGGGTTTTTGTGCCGGCAGGTGAGCGGCGGACGATCGTGGTGCCGTCCGGCTTCGTGTTCACCCGTTTCGGCCAGGATTATGTGAGGCTGCGGCAGAAGGATGGCAGCGTGATCGACGCACCGGTGCAGCTTGGGTTGCCGCTGCCGACCCGCGCGATGCCCGACGGGGTGCAGATCCTTGCCGGCCTCGTGCCGGGCGACGTGCTGGTGCGGCCGTGAGGCTCGGCATTTCCGGGCGGCTCGCCCGCGCCTTCATCCGCTCGCCGCTGACGCCGCTGTTCCTGCTCGCGGCGCTGGCCGCCGGGCTGGTCGCCATCACCACCATTCCGCGCGACGAGGACCCGCAGATCCATGTCCCGATGGTGGACGTGATGGTGCAGGCGAACGGGCTGAAGGCGGCCGACGCCGCGGAACTCGTGACCAAGCCGCTGGAGACGATCCTGAAGGCGATCCCCGGCGTCGAGCATATCTACAGCCAGACCCGCGACGACCAGGTGCTGGTCACCGCCCGCTTCCGGGTGGGGACCAACGAGGATGCCGCGGTGGTGCGGGTGAACGACAAGATCCGCGCCAACATGAACCGCATCCCGATCGGCATTCCGCCGCCGCTGGTGGTCGGGCGCGGGATCGACGATGTCGCGATCCTCACCCTCACCCTCGCGCCGAAACCGGGGGCGGCGACACACTGGACCCAGGGCGCGCTGTCGCAGATCGCGACCAAGCTGCAGGACCAGCTGATCAAGGTTCCGAATGTCGGGCTCAGCTACATCGCCGGATCGGACCCGATGCAGATCCGCGTCGAGCCGGAACCGGACAAGCTGATGCTCTATGGCGTGACGCTGCAGCAGCTCGCTTCACGGGTGGCCGACGCCAATCGCAGCTTCATCGCCGGCCGCGTGTTCGACCGCGGCGGGCTGCGCGACGTGGCCGCGGGGCAGACGCTGTTCGGCGTGCCGGATATCGGCCTGCTGCTGATCACCACGCGGGACGGGCGGCCGGTCTATCTGCGGGATGTCGCCCATGTCGTCGTCGGGCCGGCGCCGTTGCAGAGCCATGTCTTCGCCATCACGCATGATGCCGGGCACTGGCGCACGGCGCCGGCGGTGACGGTGGCGCTGGCCAAGCGCGCGGGCAGCAACGCCGTGGTGGTGGCCGACGCCGCGCTGACGCGGGTGAAGAGCCTCGAAGGCTCGCTGATCCCCTCCGACATCTCGGTGCAGGTCACGCGGGATTACGGGCGCACCGCCAACGAGAAGGCGAACGAACTGCTGTTCCATCTCGGGCTGGCGACGATTTCCATCGTCGTGCTGATCGCCTTCGCGGTGGGCTGGCGCGAGGCGGTGGTGACGCTGGTGGTGATTCCGACGACCATTCTCGCCACCGTGTTCGCCTCGGAAATGATGGGCTACTCGATCAACCGGGTGAGCCTGTTCGCGCTGATCTTCGCCATCGGCATCCTGGTGGACGACGCGATCGTGGTGGTGGAGAACATCGCGCGGCACTGGGCGATGCCGGATACGCGCTCGCGCCGGCGGGCGGCGATCGAGGCGGTGGCGGAAGTGGGCAACCCGACGGTGGTCGCGACGCTGACGGTGATCGCGGCGCTGCTGCCGATGCTGTTCGTCTCGGGTCTGATGGGGCCGTACATGGCGCCGATCCCGGTGAACGCCTCGGCGGCGATGATGTTCTCGTTCTTCGCCGCGATGATCATCGCCCCGTGGCTGATGTACAAGCTGGCCGGGCGCGACCGCTTCACCGAGGAAGACCGGGCCGGAGACATCGAGTTTCTCGAACTGACCACCCCTGCCCTCGCCCATGAGGCGGGGGTGGCGGCGGCGCATCCGGACCGGCTGGGGCGGCTCTACCGCGCCGTTGCCGCGCCGATCCTGCGCACACGGCGGCGCGCCGGGCTGTTTCTCGCCCTGGTTGGCATCGCCACCATCGCCGCCTGCGCGATGTTCTATACCGAGGCGGTGACGGTGAAGCTGCTGCCGTTCGACAACAAGTCGAGCCTGAACGTGCTGATCGACCTGCCCGCCGGCAGCGCCGTGCAGCAGACCGAGCAGACGCTGTTCGCCGCCGCGCGGATCGCCGGGACGATGCCGGAGGTGCGGTCCATGCAGGTGTATGCCGGCACGCCGCAGCCCTTCGATTTCAACGGGCTGGTGCGGCATTATTACCTGCGCGACCAGCCCTGGCAGGGCGACCTGCACGTGATGCTGTCGCCCAAGGGCGAGCGGTCGCAGCAGAGCCACCAGATCGCGGGCGAGCTGCGCCGGCGCCTGCTCAGGCGCCTGGCGCTGCCGAAGGGAGCTGTGCTGAAAGTGGTCGAGGCGCCGCCGGGCCCGCCGGTCTTTGCCACCCTGCTCGCCGAGATTTACGGCCCGGACGAGGCGACGCGGCTCGCGGTCGCACAGGAGGTCAAGAAGCTGTTCAGGAAGGTGCCCTACATCGTCGATGTCGACGATTCCTGGGGGCATCGGCAGAAGCAGCTGCATATCGCGATCGACCAGGACCGGCTGGAATATTTCGGCGTGCGGCAGGCCGATGTCTATGACACGATCCAGGATCTCTTCGGCGGCATGAAGGTCGGCTATTCCTATCGCGGCGAGAACAGACTGCCGATCGAGATCGCGATCGGCCTGCCCAATCGGGCGCTCGACTGGAGCCAGCAACTGGCGGATACGCCGGTGCCGGCCAACGCAGTGCCGGCGGACAAGTCGGTCGTCGAACTCGGGCAGGTGGTGCATGTGACGCGCAGCGAGGGCTCGCGCGTGCTCTACCGGCGCGACGGGCATTTCGCCGACATGGTCACCGCCGAGCTGGACGGAAAGTTCGAGGCACCGATCTATGCGATGTTCGCGGTGGACAAGCTGATCAACCAGCATGACTGGGGAAAGCTGCCGAAACCTGTGATCAGCTTCCGCGGCCAGCCGGCGAGCGAGGCGCACCCGACCCTGCTCTGGGATGGCGAATGGGAGATCACCTATGTCACGTTCCGCGACATGGGGGCGGCGTTCCTCGTCGCGCTGCTCGGCATCTATGTTCTGGTGGTGGCACAGTTCCGCAGCTTCAAGGTGCCGCTGCTGGTGCTCACCCCGGTGCCGCTGACGCTGATCGGCATCATGCCCGGGCACTGGCTGCTGCACGCGCAGTTCACCGCGACCTCGATGATCGGCTTCATCGCGCTGGCCGGCATCATCGTGCGCAACTCGATCCTGCTGGTGGACTTCATCCGCCACGGCGCGCGGCCGGGGCTGACACTGCGCGAGGTGCTGCTGGAGGCCGGCGCCATCCGCTTCCGGCCGATCCTGCTGACAGCGCTCGCGGCGATGATCGGCGCCTCGACGATCCTGCTCGACCCGATCTTCCAGGGCCTGGCGATCTCGCTGCTGTTCGGCCTCGCCTCGTCCACCCTGCTGACGGTGCTGGTGATCCCGGCGATCTACGTGGTGATGCGCGACCCGGACCGGATCGTGTCCTGACCGGCTCCTGACCCGTCGCCCGGCGCGCCGCTGCGTGCCGGGCGCATTCCTGCTGCGAACAAAATGCGTGCCGGTATGAGCTGCCGATTATTTATGATGGTTCAAACGCATGAGATGATGTTTCATACATGATTTCTTCCGGTCAGTTGAAGGCGGCGCGCGCCCTGCTCGCATCGACCAGCGGGATCTGGCGGAATTGTCCGGCCTGTCGCTGCCGACCATCCAGCGGATGGAGGCGAGCGAGGGGGTGATCCGCGGCAATGTCGACTCGCTGATGAAGCTGCTGGACGCGCTGGATCGGGCGGGGATCATCGTGATCCGGCCCGGCGATGTATCGGATGCCACTGGCGGGCGCGGCGTGCGCCTCAAGAGCGGGACGTGACGGCGGCGCTGCTGGTCTGCGCCCTGGCCTGGCTCGCGCTCGGCGCGGCGGGCGCCATTCTGTCCCGCCGCGATGCAGGGCGAATGGTTGTTTATGGCGGGTCGCTCGCCGTTTCACTGGTCGCACTTGCCATTGCCCTTGGCGCGCTCGGCGGCCGGGCACCGGGCGTCACCCTGCCGCTCGGCCTGCCGGGGATCGGCATGCGCTTCGCCGTCGATCCGCTATCGGCCGCGTTCCTCGTGCTGGTCGATCTCGGCGGTGCGGCCGCCAGTCTCTACGCGCTCGGCTACGGGCGGCACGAGGCCGAACCGTGGCGCGTGCTGCCCTTCTACCCGGTGTTTCTGGCGGCGATGAACCTTGTGGTGATCGCGGCCGACGCCTACGGGTTCCTGCTGTTCTGGGAGCTGATGTCGCTCGCCTCCTGGGCGCTGGTGATGGCGGACCACAAGCGGGCGGAGACGAGGCTGGCGGGGTTCGTCTATCTGCTGATGGCGAGCGCCGGCACGCTGATGCTGCTGCTCGCCTTCGGCCTGCTCGCCGGGCCGCGCGGGGCATACGCATTCGCCGCCATCATCGCCTCGCACAGACCGCAATGGACGGCTGATGTGGCGATGCTGCTGGCGCTGCTGGGGGCGGGGTCGAAGGCGGGGCTGATGCCGCTGCATGTCTGGCTGCCGCGCGCGCACCCCGCCGCACCGAGCCATGTCTCGGCGCTGATGAGCGGGGTGATGACGAAGGTGGTGGTCTATGCCTTCATCCGCATCGCCTTCGATCTCGCCGGGCCGGCCGCCTGGTGGTGGGGGCTCGTGGTGCTCGCGGCGGGGGCGGTTTCCGCCGTGCTCGGCGTGCTGCAGGCGCTGCTGGAAGACGATGTAAAGACCGTGCTCGCCTACAGCACGATCGAGAATATCGGACTGATCTTCGCGGGGCTGGGCCTTGCCCTCGCCTTCCGGGCCGATGGCCTGGCGCTGGCCGCGAGCCTCGCGCTCACCGCCGCCTTGTTCCACGCCTTCAACCACATGCTGTTCAAGAGCACGCTGTTCTTCGGCGCCGGCGCGATCCAGCACGGCGCCGGCACGCGGCGGCTTTCCGAGCTTGGCGGGCTGATCCACCGGATGCGGGTCAGCGCGGTGCCGATGCTGGTCGCGGCGATGGCGATCGCGGCCCTGCCGCCGCTGAACGGGTTCGCCTCGGAATGGCTCCTGTTGCAGGCGGTGCTGCTCAGCCCGTCGCTGCCGCAATTCGGGCTCAAGCTCGCGGTGCCGGCGGCCGGCGCGCTGCTGGCGCTGGCGGCGGCCTTTGCCAGCGCCTGTCTCGTCCGGCTTTACGGCATGGCCTATCTCGGCCGCCCCCGCAGCGCGGCCGCCGCCACGGCGCATGAGGCCGACGGGATCTCGCGCGCCGCGATGATCGGGCTCGCGTCGCTCTGCGTGATCTTCGGGCTGATGCCGGCGCTGGTGCTCGGCCATCTCGCCCCGGTGGTACGGGAACTGGCCGGGGTGTCGCTGCCGGCGCGGCCGGGCTGGAGCGGGCTCACACTGCTGCCGGTGCCGGCGCGGCAGAGTTCGTACGATCCGCTACTGATCGCGCTGTTCATCGCGGTGACCAGCGGTCTTGCGGCGCTGGGGCTGCATCGCTTCGGCTCGCGCGCCCTGCGCCGGGCGGTGCCCTGGGGTGCGGCTTTCTCACCGCGGGCGACGCGGCGCTGCCGGCGGGCACGCAATATTCGCCCGCGGGGTTCAGCCAGCCGATCCGCCGCGTGTTCGCGACATTGCTGTTCCGCGCCCGCGACGAGGTGGTGATGCCACCGCCGGGAGCGACCGCGCCCGCTCGCTTCGCCGCGCGCATAACCGATCCGGTGTGGGATGGCGGCGCGCTGGCGCTGGCCGCACTGATCAATCGCGCCGCCGACCGTGCCAACCGGCTGCAATTCCTGACCATACGGCGCTATCTCGCGATGGTGTTCGTCACACTACTGATCCTGCTCGCGACGGTGGCGCTATGGGCCTGATCGTGCATCTGGCCCTGCAGGCGCTGGAAATGGCGATCGCGCTGCTGGCGGCACCGCTGCTGACCGGCTTCGTGCGCAAGGTCAAGGCGCGGTTGCAGCGCCGCGCCGGGCCGCCGCTGCTGCAAGTTTATCGCGATCTCGCCCGGCTGGTGGCGAAGGAGGCGGTGGTGCCGGAGGACTCCTCATGGCTATTCCGCGTCTCCCCTTACGTGATCTTCGCCGCCACCTGGGTCGCCGCGGCGCTGGTGCCGGAATTCGCGACCAATCTGCAATTCTCATGGTCGGGCGACCTGATCGTGATCGCAGCCCTGCTCGGCAGCGCGCGCTTTTTCCAGATGCTGGCGGCACTCGATTCCGGCACCGCCTTTGGCGGCATCGGCGCGAGCCGGGAGGCGATGCTCGCCTCGCTCGCCGAACCGGCGATGCTGATGATCGTCTTCACCGTCGCCCTCGTCGCCGGCACCAGCCAGCTTTCGGCGATCGCCACCTTCATGCATTCCGGCGCCGAGGGGCTCAGGCTGTCGCTCGCGCTCGGCCTGGTCGCGCTGGTGATGGTGGGGCTGACCGAGACGGGGCGATTCCCGGTCGACAATCCGGCGACGCATCTGGAGCTGACCATGGTGCATGAGGCGATGGTGCTGGAATATTCCGGGCGGCACCTCGCGCTGATCGAGCTGGCCGGGGCGATGCGGCTGCTGCTCTACATGTCGCTGATCGCCTGCATCTTCGCGCCCTTCGGCATCGCGCCGCCGGGTGCCGGGCCCGCTGCCCTCGCGCTGGGGCTTGCGAGCTATGCCGGCAAGCTGGGCTTCGGCGCGGTGGCGCTGGCCGGGTTCGAGACGACGATCGCCAAGATGCGGGTCTTCCGGATTCCGAATTTCGTCGGCGCGGCGCTGATGCTCGGCCTGCTCGGCACGCTGCTGCTGTTCATGTCGGCCTCGCTGTGACGCTGATGCTCGCCCCCTTCACCCCCGGCGCCACCGCCTTCGGCCTTGCCCATGTGCTGGCGGGCGCGCTGGTGCTGGTCAGCCTGATGATGCTGTATCAGGACCGGCTGCCCGCACTCGTCAATGTGCTGGCGCTGCACGCGGCCCTGCTCGGTATCGCGGTCGGCTGGCAGGCCTGGTTGCAGCGCGCACCGGAACTCTACATCACCGCGGCGATCGCGATCGGGTTCAAGGCGGTGGCGATTCCGCTGGCGCTGCACCGGATCATCGAGCGGCTCGACATCCATCGCGAGGTCGAGACGGTGGGCGGGATCAGCCTGACGATGCTGGCCGGGATCGGCCTCGTCGCGCTGTCGCTGCTGGTGATGCTGCGCACCGCCGCCCAGGCCGACGCGCTGGCGCGGGAGGATCTCGCACTCGCGCTGTCGGTCATCCTGATCGGCATGCTGATGATGGTCACACGGCGCAACGCGGTGAGCCAGATCGCCGGGTTCATGATGCTGGAGAACGGGCTGATCCTCGCCGCCGCGGGTGCCGAGGGCATGCCGCTGGTGGTGGAGATCAGCGTCGCCTTCTCGATCCTGATCGCCTTCATCGTGATCGGCGTGTTCCTGTTCCGCATCCGCGAGCGGTTCGACACGGTGGACAGCGCGGCGCTGGACGCGTTCCGGGGAGAATTGCAATGACCGGGGCGGGCGCCGCCTTCGCCGCGGTGATTGGCACCCTCGCCATTCCGGGCGGCGCCATGCTGCTGCTCGCCTTCATACCCTCATGGCGGCTGGCCGCGCGGCTGAACGCGCTGGCGAGTTTCGCGACGGTTGCCGCCGCCGCCGTGCTGCTGTTCCGCCAGCCGGCGCCGGACGGGCTGTTCCTGGTCGATGGGCTGAACATCGCCTTCCTGCTGCTGAACGGTCTGGTCGGCTTCACCACCAGCCTGTTCAGCGCGAGCTATATCGGCCACGAGATCGACACCGGCCGCCTCGCGCCGCATCACCTGCGGCTCTATCACGCGATGTATCAGGCGATGATGCTTGGGATGAATCTCGCGCTGGTCAGCAACAATCTCGGGCTGATGTGGTTCGGCGTCGAACTCGCCACGCTGTCGACGGTGATGATGGTGGGGCTTTACCGCACGCCGGCGGCGATCGAGGCATCGTGGAAATATCTCATCCTCGGCAGTGTGGGCATCGCGCTCGCGCTGTTCGGCACGATCCTGGTCTATCTCGCGGCCCAGCCGGCGCTGGGCGGCGGAATGAAGGCGATGCAGTGGACCGGCCTGCTCCGCCATGCCGCCGCGCTCGACCCCGCGCTGCTCGATGTCGGCTTCGTGTTCCTGCTGATCGGCTATGGCACCAAATCCGGGCTGGTGCCGATGCACGCCTGGCTGCCCGACGCTCATGCCGAGGGACCGACGCCGATTTCGGCCGTGCTGTCCGGCCTGTTGCTGAACGTGGCGCTCTATGCGCTGCTGCGCTTCAAGATCCTGCTCGCCGCCAGCCATGCGAGCATCGCCGCCGGGAGACTGATGGAGGGGTTCGGCCTCGTCACGCTGTTCTTCGCCGCCATCATGCTCTACCGCAGGCGCGACATCAAACGCCTGTTCGCCTATTCCTCGATCGAGCACATGGGCATCATCACCTTCGCCTTCGGCATTGGCGGGCCGATCGGCAATCTCGCCGGGCTGTTGCAGATGGCGATGCACAGTCTGACCAAGTCGGCAATCTTCTTCGCGGTCGGGCATGTGGCGCAGGCCAAGGGGACGCAGAAAATCGCCGAGATCGGCGGACTGACGGCGAGCCACCCCTTTCTCGGCTGGACACTCGTGGCCGGCATCGCGGCGATTGCGGGCCTGCCGCCCTTCGGCATCTTCACCTCCGAATTCCTGCTGATCACCTCGACCTTCGCCCGCGCCCCGCTGCTCGCGGTGCTGCTCGGCCTCGGCATCCTGCTCGCCTTCGGCGCGCTGCTGCTGCGGATGACCGGGCTTTGCTTCGGCGCGCCGAGCCCGGGCGACGCACCGAGTTCCGCCGCCGCGACGCCGCTGCTGCTGCATCTCGCGCTCGTGCTCGCCGTCGGCATCGCGCTGCCGGGATTTCTGTATGACTGGTTCGCCCATGCCGCTGCCCTGCTCGGCTGACGCGCCGCTTATGGTCGATGCCGCCGGATGGCGCGCCGCCGGCGCTTCGCTCGCCGCGGGGGCGCGGGTGCTGGTCGCGGTCTGGGCGACAGGAGATGACGCGGGTTCGCGCGTTCATCTCGCGACACGGCGGCCGGATGGGAGCGATCTCGCGGTGATCGCGCTGCGCGCGGAGGACGGCACCTATCCCTCGATCGGACAATATCATCCGGGGGCGATCCTGATGGAGCGGGCCTTGCAGGATGCGAGCGGGCTGCGCGCCGAAGGACTGCCCGATCCTCGCCCTTGGCTCGACCATGAGCGGGATTTCGCGTTCCTGCCCGCCGAGGGCGAGGGGCTGCACCGGATTCCGGTGGGGCCGATCCATGCCGGGACGATCGAGCCGGGGCATTTCCGCTTCACGGTGAACGGCGAGACGATCGTGCGGCTGGAGGCGCGGCTGGGCTACACGCGCAAGGGCACGCTCGGGCTGATGCAGGGCAGCGCGCCCGATGCCGCGGTGCGGCTGGCCGGGCGGGTTTCCGGCGATTCGACCGTGGCCTATGCGTGGGCCTTTTCGCGGGCGGTGGAGGCGGCGCGCGAGGTTGCCGTGCCGCCACGAGCCTCCGCCCTGCGCGGGGTGATGGCGGAACTCGAACGTCTCGCCAATCATGCCGGCGATTTCGGGGCGATCTGCAACGATGCCGGATTCCCGCTGATCAACGCCCATGCCGGCGCGCTGCGCGAGACGATCCTGCGCCAGGCCGATGCCTGTTTCGGCCACCGGCTGATGATGGACCGCATTGTCCCCGGCGGCGTTGCCGCCGATCTGGCGCCCGTGGCCGCCGCGTCCCTGCGGGCCGAGCTGCCGGCGTGGCTCGGGCGGTTCGAGAGGCTGGTCGAACTCTATGGCAAGACCGCCTCGTTGCAGGACCGGGTGGTCGGCGCGGGGCGGCTCGCTCCCGATCTCGCCCGCCGCCTTGGCTGCGGCGGCTATGTCGGCCGCGCCGCGGGGCAGGATTTCGACGCCCGGCGCGATGCGCCCTACCCGCCCTATGACCGCCACGCGCCCGCCGTGCCGTCGCTCTCGGCCGGTGACGTCGATGCGCGGGCGCGGATCAGGATCGCCGAGATCCGCGCCAGCGCCGCGCTGATCGGCGACATGCTCGACGCGTTGCCGGAGGGCGGCATTCGTGCGGCGCTGCCGGAAAGCGGCGGCGAGGCATTCGGCTGCGCGCTGGCGGAAGGGTTCAGGGGCGATATCTTCGCCGCGGTGCGGCTGTGCGGCCCGGTGGTGGCGGATGCGTTCCTGCGCGATCCGTCGTGGTTTCTCTGGCCGGCGCTGGAAGCGGCGATCGAGGGCAACATCGTCGCCGACTTCCCGCTCTGCAACAAGAGCTTCAATGCCGCCTATTCGGGGTGCGACCTGTAATGCGCAGAACGCTTTTCGAGAGCCTCCATCGCGGCACCCTGACCGAGCCGGCTCCGCCGCACGACACCGAGACCGCCGCGCTGGTCGCGGAACTCGACCGCGCAGCGCTGCGGCGGCTTGGAAGGTCGCTGGCGATCCGCGCGGTGGATGCGGGATCGTGCAACGGGTGCGAGCTGGAAATCATCGCCCTCGGCAACGTGCTCTACGATCTGGAGCGGTTCGGGCTGAAACTGGTCGCCTCGCCGCGCCATGCGGATGTGCTGCTGGTCACCGGCCCGATGACGCGGAACATGAGCGCCGCGACGCGGCTGGCCTATGAGGCGATGCCGGCGCCGAAATTCGTCGTCGCCGTGGGCGATTGCGGGCGCGATGGCGGGGTGTTCGCGGCGAGCCCGGACTGCCTCGGGGGCACGGCGTCGGTCCTGCCGGTCACGCTCACGATTCCGGGCTGCCCGCCGCCGCCCGCTATGCTGCTGCGCGGGCTGATCGGCCTGCTGGGGTAGCGGTTCGGCAACCGCGCGGCAGTCGTTTCAGCCGTGGCCGCCGGTCTCGATCGAGAGCAGGTCCTGCATGTCGGTCGCGTGCTCGCTTTCCTCTTCGAGGATGTTGGCGAGCATCAGCGCGGTGACCTGGTCGTGCGGCTCGAAATGGTCGATCATCCGGCGATAGAGGCCGATCACCTCGCGCTCGGCGGCGAGGTTCTGTTCGACGAGGCCGGCGAGATCCGCCCTGGTGCCGAATTCGCCGAAGCGGGTCTCGAGCCCGTGCGGGGAGAAATCCGGCGTGCCGCCGAGTTCGCGGATGCGCTGGGCGATGGCGACCATGTGGCGGCGCTCGTCATTCGCCTGTTCCTGGAACTCGGCGCCGATGCGCGGCTGTTTCAGCCCGGCCAGCGAGACCGACATCATGGTGTAGCGCCAGACGCAGAGAATCTCGGCGGTCAGCGCGCTTTGCAGCAGGACAAGCGCGGGGTCGGCACCCGCCGCGTGTTCCTCGCGGAACGCGCCCTGCATCTGCGCCGATACGGCGCGCACGTCGTTGAGGAAGGCGTTCGGCGCTGCATGTTCGACCTGGTCCATCACGCTGTCCACTCCGCTGATCGCCGCCTCGCTGCGGCGGCCTCATGATGACAGAATGGGGACGCCGACTCAACGCGCGCGACGACCGCGCGCGAGTTCGGTGACGATGCCATGCAGCGTGCGCAATTCCTGTTCCGTCACCTCGCCGCGCTGGAAGAAATGGCGGATGTTGCGCACCATGCCGGGGCGCTTCTGCTCGTTGCGCAGGAACCCGGCCTCGTCGCATTCGGCGATCAGGTGGGTGAGGAAGTTTTCCAGCTCGCCCTTGGTCGCGACATGGGTCTTGTGGGTTTGCAACGTGCGGACCGGCGCGGCCTCGCCGGCGATCCACCATTCATAGGCCATCACCATCACCGCCTGCGCGAGGTTGAGGGACATGAAGCGCGGGTTGAGCGGGTAGCGGATCAGGCTGTCGGCGCAGGCGATGTCGTCATTGTCGAGGCCGGCGCGCTCGGGGCCGAACAGGATGCCGCATTTGAGGCCGCGGGCGCCGACCTCGCGCAGTTCTGCGGCGGCACCGCGGGCGGTGAGCAGCGGCTTGACGATGTGGCGCGGGCGCGGACAGGTGGCGAAGACGCGGTGCAGGTCGGCCACCGCATCGGCCACCGTGTCATGCACCGTCGCGGCTTCAAGGATGCGGTAGGCGCCGGAGGCGGTGCGCATCGCCCGGTCCTGCGGCCAGCCGTCGCGCGGGGCGACGAGGCGGAGATGGAACAGCCCGCCATTGCCCATCGCCCGCGCGACCGAGCCGATATTCTCGGCCAGCTGCGGGCGCACCAGGATGATGACGGGGGACGGGTCGATCGGCGCGAGATCGGCGCCTTCGTCGCGACCGGTCACGCGCGCCGCCAGGTGGTGCCGCCGGGACCGTCCTCGAGCAGGATGCCGGCGGCCGCGAGTTCGGCGCGGATTGCGTCGGCGCGGGCGAAATCCTTGTTCCTCCGCGCGGCGAGGCGTTCGGCGATCAGCGCGTCGATCCGCGCATCGTCGGCCACATCGCCGCGGAACCACTGGCCGGCCGTCTGGTTGAAAATGCCGATCAGCTCGCCGGCGGCGCGCAGGCTTGCGGCGCTGGCGGCATTGCCCTGCATCGCCGCGTCGGCCAGCGCATGAAGTTCGGCGATGGCGCCGGGCGTGTTCAGATCATCCGCCAGCGCCTCGATGAAGGCGGCGGGCGGTGTGGCGGCGGGCGCGGGGTCGGCGTGTTTTTCCAGTGCGCGGTAGAACCGGTCGAGCTCCCGCTTGGCCTCGGCCAGCGCGGCGGTGGAAAAGTCGAGCACGCCGCGATACTGCGTCTTGAGCAGCAGGAAGCGCACCGCCTCGCCTGGCGCCTCGCCCAGCACGTCCTGCACGGTGCGGAAATTGCCGAGGGATTTCGACATTTTCTGCCCGTTCACCTGCAACATGCCGGCATGCACCCAGACGCGGGCGAGTTCCGAGCCGGGAAAGGCGCAGCAGGACTGGGCGATCTCGTTCTCATGATGCGGGAAGATGAGGTCAGCACCGCCGCCATGGATGTCGATCGTCTCGCCGAGCGTGGCGTGGATCATCGCCGAGCATTCGATGTGCCAGCCCGGCCGGCCGCTTCCCCAGGGGCTGTCCCAGCCCGGCAGGTCGGGCGGCGAGGGTTTCCAGAGCACGAAATCGCCCGGATCGCGCTTGTATGTGGCGACATCCACCCGCGCGCCGGCCAGCAGCTCCTCGGGCGAGCGGCCGGAGAACTTGCCGTATTGCGCGTCTGTCGCGACGGCGAACAGGACATGGCCCTCGGCGGCATAGGCGTGGCCGCGGGCGATCAGGCGCTCGATCAGGGCGATGATATCGCCGATATGGCCGGTTGCGCGCGGCTCGATATCGGGTGGCGTGCAATACAACGCCGCCATGTCGTTATGAAACCAGCTTGTGGTCCGCGCGGTGATCTCGCCGATCGGCTCGCCGGTTTCGGCGGCGCGGGCGTTGATCTTGTCATCGATGTCGGTGATGTTCCGCACATAGGTGACGCGCGGAAACAGGTGGCGCAGCAGGCGGACCAGCGTGTCGAACACCACCACGGTGCGCGCATTGCCGAGATGCGCCCGGTCATAGACCGTGGGACCGCAGACATAGAGCTTCACATGCGCGGGATCGGCAGGGACGAAGGGCTCGCGCCGGCGTGTTTTCGTGTTGTGCAGCTTGATCTGGATCATGGCCGCGGATTTCCTCTCCGGGCAAGCGGAAGTCAACCGGCGCGTCGGCGGCAGCGATGAATCGGCCCGCTCGTTGACAGGACCTGAGAGGTCCTGTATCCATCGTGACCAGTAATTGAGAATAATTCTCATTCTCAATTTATCCCGGAGACCGCTCTTGTCGCAGACCGCCGTGTCACCGCGTTCCCGTCGTTCGCGCCTGCCCTTTCTCGCCGTGCTCGGCCCTGGCATCGTGGTCATGCTCGCGGATACCGAGGTGGGCAGCATCATCACGGCGTCGCAATCCGGCGTCGCCTGGGGGTATCGGCTGCTGCTGCTGCAGTTCATCCTGATCCCCATCCTGTATGTCGTGCAGGAGCTGACCGTCCGGCTCGGCATCTTCACCGGCAAGGGCCATGGCGAGCTGATCCGCGACACGTTCGGCAAGGGCTGGGCGTGGCTCTCGGCCGCGGGCCTCGCGGTCGCCACGATCGGGGCGCTGCTGTCGGAATTCTCGGGCGTGGCCGGCGTGGGCGAGCTTTATGGCATCCCCCGCGCGGCGACGCTGACGCTCTCGGTGGTGTTCCTGCTCGTGGTCGCGTTCACCGGCTCCTATCGTCGGGTCGAGCGGGTGGCGATCGGGCTCGGGCTGTTCGAGCTGGTGTTCTTTGTCATCGCTTTCGTCTCGCGGCCGGATGCGGGGCAGATCGCCGCCCAGACCTTCCAGCCGGCGCTCGGCGATCCGGGCTATCTCTACCTTGTCGCCGCCAATATCGGCGCCGTCATCATGCCGTGGATGATCTTCTACCAGCAATCGGCGGTGGCGGATAAGCGGCTGACGCCGGCGGATTTCAAATATGCGCGCTGGGATACCGCGATCGGCGCCATCGTCACCCAGCTCGTCATGGCGGCGGTGCTGATCTCGACCGCCGCGACGATCGGCCGGCACAACCCCAATGCGAGCCTGAACACGGTGGGCGATATCACCGCGGCACTCACCCCCTATCTCGGCGTGGCGATGGGCAAGCTCGTGTTCGGCGCCGGCGTGCTCGGCGCCGGGCTGGTGGCGGCCATCGTCGCCTCGCTGGCGCTGGCCTGGGGACTTGGCGAGGTGGCGGGCTATCGCCGCTCGCTGGAGGATCATCCGCTGCGCGCGAGGTGGTTCTATGGTGTGTATGCCGCCTGCCTGATCCTCGGCGCGGTGCTGGTCGGCGTGGTGCCGAATCTGGTTATCCTGAACATCGCCGTCGAGGTGATGAACGCGCTGCTGCTGCCGCTGGTGCTCGGCTTCCTGGTGATGCTCGGCCTCAAGGCGCTGCCGCCGCAGGTGCGGCTGCGGGGCTGGTATGCCGGGCTCGCGATCGCGATGTCGGTGCTGACGGCGGGGCTTGGCGTCTATGGCGGTCTGTCGGGGGCCGGTCTGTTCTGATCCTGCCCGCCCTTGCTTGACAGGGGCAGCTGCGGCTTCTCAAATCGTCGCCAGAATAACGGGAGGCGGCGATGACACTGGAGCCGGATCTGGCGGCACGATTGATGGACGCCGTGGATGCCGGCTTCGACGAGCAGATCGCCTTCACCCAGGCGCTGGTGCGCTTCCCCTCCATCCGCGGCGCCGAGGCGCCGATCCAGGATTTTGTTCATCGCGCGCTGCGGGACCGCGGCTATGCGATGGACCGCTTCACGATGGACCGCGACGCGCTGGCGCGGCATGCGGGCGCGGGCCGGATTTCGGCCGAACATTCCGATGCGCCGATCGTGATCGGCACCCATCGCCCGCGGCGCGATGCCGGCCGGTCGCTGATCCTGCAGGCGCATGTCGATGTCGTGCCGACGGGCCCGGCGGATATGTGGCGCCATCCGCCCTTCGAGCCGGTGATCGCGGAGGGGTGGATGCACGGGCGGGGTGCTGCCGACATGAAGGCCGGCCACGCCGCCAATATCTTCGCGCTCGACGCGCTGCGCCGCGCCGGGTTCCAGCCGGCGGGCACCGTGCATGTCGAATCGGTGGTCGAGGAGGAATCGACCGGCAATGGCGCGCTGATGACGCATCTACGCGGCTATCGCGCCGACGCCGCGCTGATTCCCGAACCGCAGGACGAGCGGCTGGTGCGCGCCAATGTCGGCGTGCTCTGGTTCGAGATCGAGGTGCGCGGCGCGCCGGCGCATGTGCGCGCCATGGCGGAGGGCGCGAACGCGATCGATGCCGCGTATCGCATCATCGCCGATCTGCGCGGGCTGGAGGCGGAGTGGAACGCGCGCAAGGGCGCGCATCCGCATTTCGCCGCCGAGCCGCACCCGATCAACCTCAATCTCGGCCGGATCGAGGGCGGGGACTGGGCCTCCTCGGTGCCGAGCCAATGCCGGCTTTCCTGCCGCATCTCGCTCTATCCCGGTACGCGAGCCTCCGATGCCGCGCGCGAGATCGAGGCGCGGATCGCTGCCTTCGCGGCGACCGACCCGATGCTTGCGAACAACAAGCCTCGCGTCAGCTTCAACGGCTTCTTCGCCGAGGGCTATGTGCTGGAACCGGGATCGGCGGCGGAGGCAGCGCTGGCCGACGCCCATTCGGCGGCGACCGGCGCGCCGCTCGGCACGATGACCACCGGCGCCTATCTCGATGCGCGGGTTCACGCGCTCTACGACCGGATTCCGGCGCTGTGCTACGGCCCGGTCTCGCGCGGCATTCACGGGATCGACGAGGCGGTCGACCTTGCCTCGGTGCGGCGGGTGACGAAGGCGATCGCGCTCTTCGTCGCCGCCTGGTGCGGATTGGAGCCGGGCTGAACCGGCGGAGACGACAGGAGCGACAATGACCGAACTTTGGCACCTCACCGCATCCGACCTCGCCGGGCGCATCCGCCGGCGGGAGGTTTCGGCACGCGAGGCGGCAGCCGCCGCGCTCGCCCGGCTGGACGAGGCGAACCCGGCGATCAACGCCGTGATCGACCATCGCCCGGAGCAGGCGCTGGCCGCCGCGGCACGGATCGACGAGGCACTCGCCCGCGGCGACGATCCGGGCCCGCTCGCCGGCGTTCCCATCACGGTGAAGGTGAATATCGACCAGAAGGGCTTCGCCACCACCAACGGCATCCGCCTGCAGAAAGACCTGGTCGCGCAGCGCAGCAGCCCGGTGGTCGACAATCTCGAACGCGCGGGGGCGGTCATCATCGGCCGCACCAATACCCCCGCCTTCTCGATGCGCTGGTTCACGACCAACCTGCTGCACGGCGATACGCGCAATCCGCATGACCCGGCGCTGACCCCCGGCGGCTCGTCCGGCGGGGCGGCGGCGGCGGTCGCGAGCGGGATCGGCGCTTTCGCCCACGGCACCGACATTGCCGGCTCGATCCGCTACCCTGCCTATGCCTGCGGCCTGCACGGATTGCGGCCCAGCATCGGCCGTGTTCCAGCGTTCAACGCCTCGGGGCCCGAGCGCGGCATCGGCGCGCAGATCACCGCCGTCTCCGGCCCGATCGGGCGCAGCATGGCGGATCTGCGGCTGGCCCTGGCGGCGATGGCGCAGCCGGATCCTGATCCGGACGGCCCGCGCGACCCGTGGTGGTGCCCCGCACCGCTCGATGGGCCGGATCTGCCGCGCCGGGCGGCACTCTGCCTGCGCCCCGGCGGCATGGCGGTGGCGCCGGAGGTCGAGGCGGCGCTGATCGCGGCCGGCCGGGCGCTTGAGAGTGCGGGCTGGACGGTCGAGACGATCGACGACCTGCCGCATATGCGCGAGGCGGTCGAGGTGCAGATCCAGCTCTGGCTTGGCGACGGGTTCGCCACGCTGGCCGCGACCGTGGCGCAGGAAGGCGATCCGGGCGCGATGACGGTGATCGACTCGTTCCGCGAGCAGGCACAATCCTGGCCGGGCGACGTGGTTGCCCAGGCGCTGAAGCGCCGCGCCACCATCGCCCGCGCCTGGCGCCAGCAGCTCGCCCGCTTCCCGGTGCTGATGATGCCCACATCCGGCGAACTGCCCTTCCGCGACGGGCTCGACCTTGCCGGGCCCGATGCGTTCCGCCGTGTGTGGGACGCGCAGGCGACGCAGATCGCGCTGCCCCTGGTCGGCCTGCCGGGGCTGAATGTCGCGACCGGGTTCGCCGGCCGCGCGCCGCTGGGCGTGCAACTCGTCGCAGCCCCCTTCCGCGAGGACGTGCTGCTCGCCGCCGGCGCCGCGATTGCGCGAGACGATGCGCCGATCATGCCGGTCGACCCGCGCGGCGCCGGCTGATCTTCCGCTGCGTTCCGGTTGGCGCCCGGTTGGCGCAAGCCAGCGTTACGCGGAGCGCCGGGGCTTATCCATATAGATCAATGCCGAGACGGGCGTGATACCGCGATATTGGCCTCGTAATCTGATGGATAAGGAGGCTCGATCATGAACAGGCTGAAACGGATTGCGGCACCGGCCGCGCTCGTCGCCCTGCCAGGCCTCGCCTTCGCGCAGGCCGGGACGGGACCGGGCGGATTCGGCTACAGGCCGGGCATGATGTGGTGGGATGATGGGTGGACGACGATGTTTCTCGGACCTTTTTTCATGATCCTCGTTCTCGCCGTGATCGTCATGGTGGCGGTGGCGGTGCTGCGTTCCGCCGGAATGTTCACCCACGGGCCGGCGCATCCGCCGCAGCGCACGGCGCTCGACATTCTCAAGGAGCGGTTCGCGCGCGGCGAGATCGACGCCGCCGAATTCGAGTCGCGGCGCCGGCTGCTGGGGGATTGAGCCCCCGGCGATGCCGGGGGCCAAAGCCGTTACAGCCAGAGCCGTTACAGGATGAAGCGGCCGAGATCGCCGCGCGCGGCGAGCGGGGCAACCTTCTCCTCGACGAGTGCTGCATCGACCGTCACCGTCTCGCCGGCGCGGTCGGTCGCGGCGAAGCTGATCTCCTCGAGCAGCCGCTCCAGCACCGTGGCGAGCCGGCGCGCGCCGATATTCTCGACCCGGTCGTTGATGTCGGCGGCGAGTGCTGCCACCGCCTCGATCGCATCGTCGGTGAAGTGCAGGTCGACAGTCTCGGTCTTGAGCAGGGCGACATACTGCTTCAGCAGCGAGTGTTCCGGCTCGGTCAGGATACGGCGGAAATCCTCGCGCGAGAGCGAGGCGAGCTCGACGCGGATCGGCAGCCGCCCCTGCAGTTCCGGCAGAAGGTCGGACGGCTTGGCGACGTGAAAGGCGCCGGAGGCGATGAAGAGGATATGATCGGTCTTCACCGGGCCGTATTTGGTCGAGACCGTCGTGCCCTCGATCAGCGGAAGCAGGTCGCGCTGCACGCCTTCGCGCGAGACATCGCCGCCGCGAAAGCCGCTCTCGGTGCGGGCGCAGATCTTGTCGATCTCGTCGAGAAAGACGATGCCGTGGGTCTCGGCATGCAGGCGGGCGTCGGCGTTGAGCTGTTCGTTGTCGAGCAGGCGGTCGGCCTCCTCGCGCTCCAGCGCGGCGCGGGCGGCCGAGACGGTCATGCGCTTGCGGCCGTGCTGGCGGCCGAACATCGACTTCATCATGTCGCCAAGATTGATGGCTCCGCCCGGCGGCATGCCCGGCATGTCCATCTGGCCGATCACGTTGGGCGGCGCCTCGCTCACGTCGACATCGATCTCCTTGTCCTCCAGCTCGCCATCGCGCAGCATGCGGCGGAAGCGGTTGCGCGTTTCCGACGAGGCGCCCTCGCCCACCAGCGCGGTGAGCAGGCGATCCTCGGCGGCAAGCTCGGCGCGGGCCTGCACGCCCTTGCGGCTCATCTCGCGCAGCATGGTGAGGGACACCTCGACAAGATCGCGCACGATGCTTTCGACATCGCGGCCGACATAGCCGACCTCGGTGAATTTCGTCGCCTCGACCTTGATGAAGGGCGCCTGCGCGAGCTTGGCCAGGCGGCGGGCGATCTCGGTCTTGCCGCAGCCGGTCGGGCCGATCATCAGGATGTTCTTCGGTACCACCTCCTCGCGCAGCCCCTCGGGGAGCTGCTGGCGGCGCCAGCGGTTGCGAAGGGCGATGGCGACGGCGCGCTTCGCGTCCTGCTGGCCGATGATGAACCGGTCGAGCTCGGAGACGATTTCGCGCGGCGTGTAGGTCGGGCTGTCGATCACAGGATTTCCACCGTTACGTGATGGTTGGTGTAGACGCAGATGTCGCCGGCGATCTTCATCGCTCGCCGGGCGATGTCCTCGGCGGTCATGCCGTCCACCGAGATCAGCGCGCGCGCCGCGGCGAGGGCGTAATTCCCGCCGGAGCCGATGGCGATGATGCCGTCCTCGGGTTCAAGCACGTCGCCATTGCCGGTGAGGGTAAAGGCGTGGGTGCGGTCGGCCACCGCCATCATCGCCTCGAGCCGGCGGAGATAACGGTCGGTCCGCCAGTCCTTGGCGAGTTCGACACAGGCGCGCTCAAGCTGGTTGGGGAAGCGCTCCAGCTTCGCCTCGAGCCGTTCGAGCAGGGTGAAGGCATCGGCCGTGGCACCGGCGAACCCGGCCACGACGTTGCCGTTGCCGATGCGCCGCACCTTGCGCGCATTGCCCTTCACCACGGTGTTGCCGAGCGAGACCTGGCCATCGCCGGCCATGGCCACCTGCCCGTCCCGCTGCACACAGAGAATGGTCGTGCCGTGCCAGCCGACCGGATCATTGGAGTTCATCATGCCCTCCAGATGGCACCGCGCGAAGGGGCGGGCAAGCCGCCCAAGGGGACAGGGCGATGCAAGCCTGAGTGCCTTTCATGCATGCAAGCGATGAAAAAACCGCTATATTCCCCGTCGCGGCTTCGGGGAGACCAGAGGATGGACCGCCGGTTCGGCAGCAGGGCCTATCAGTATTTCGAATTCATCGTCGTCCAGGCGGTGACGTTGCTGATGGCGATCGTGGTGACGGCGGCGCTCGCGCATCTCGTCGTGAACATCGCGCACGACATTCTCGCCACGACGTTCGACCCCACCAACGCGGCGGTGTTCCAGTCGGTGTTCGGGGGAATCTTCACCGTCGTCATCGCGCTGGAATTCAAACGCTCGATCCTGGTGACCAGCGAGCGCGACGAGGGGCCGGTGCGCGTGCGGGTGGTCATCCTGATCGGGATGCTCGCGATCGTTCGCAAGCTGATCATCATGGATCTGGCGCATGAGAACGCGCTGCAGCTCATGGCGCTTTCGGTCGCGTTCCTGTCGCTCGGCATCGTCTATTGGCTGGTGCGCGACCAGGACCGCCGGGAACAGCGGGATTGACCGGCCCCCGTGGCAGGCCCGGCTTGCCAGGTTTCCGGGCCCGGGCTTAGTGTTGGCTACCCAAATTTACCGATAAAAAACATTCAGGGAGACTCACATGCAGGACCGGATGCAGGACCGGACTGCGGCGACGATCGCCGCCCGCCTCGACCGCCTGCCGCCGTCGCGCGCGGTCTGGACCATCATCGTCCTGATCTCGCTGGGTGGCATTTTCGAGTTCTACGACCTGTTCTTCACCGGCTATGTCGCGCCGGGCATGGTGGGCGAAGGGCTGTTCAAGCCGGAATCGCTCGGCTTCCTGGCGGGGCTCAGCGTGCTGAAGGTCGCGGGCTTCGGCACTTTCGTGTTCGCCACCTTCGCCGGGCTCTGGGTTGGCGCGCTGCTGTTCGGACAGATCGCCGACAAGTTCGGACGCCGCGCGGTCTTCACCGGGGCGCTGCTGTGGTACATGGTCTGCACCGCGATCATGGCGTTTCAGACCAGCGGGCTCGCGCTCGATATCTGGCGGTTCATCGCCGGCATCGGCATCGGCGTCGAACTCGTGACCATCGATACCTTCATTTCGGAACTCATCCCCCGGGGCGAGCGCGGCAAGGCCTTCGCGGTGAACCAGTTCATCACGTTTCTCGTGGTGCCGCTGATCGCGTTCCTGGCCTATGCCATGAAGGGCAGCAAGCCGTTCGGGCTGGACTACTGGCGGGTGCTGATCCTGATCGGCTCGGTCGGCGCCGTCGTGGTGTTTGCCCTGCAACGGGGCATTCCGGAGAGCCCGCGCTGGCTGGCCCGCCACGGCCGGATGGCGGAGGCGGAGGCGATCGTCGCCGATATCGAGCGGCGGGTGGCCGCAGAAACCGGCCATCCCCTGCCGCCGCCGCAGCCCGCCGCGCCGGAAGAAGGCGGCGCGGGGTCGATCATGGAGATCTTCGGCGACGAGTATCTGCGGCGGACCATCATCCTGTCGGTCTTCAACATGGCGCAGGTGATCGGCTTCTACGGCTTCGCCGCCTGGGTGCCGACGCTGCTCATCCATCGCGGCATCACCGTGACGCACAGTCTCGAATACGCCTTCATCATCGCCATCGCCAATCCGTTCGGCCCACTGCTCGGCACGGTTTTCGCCGACCGGATCGAACGCAAGACGCAGATCATCGGCGCGCTCGTGATCATGGCGGTGGTGATCGGCCTGTTCGCGCAAAGCTCGGCGCCGCCGGTGCTGATCGCCCTCGGCGTGCTGTTCACCCTCGCGTCGAACGTGATGTCCTTCGCCTATCATGGCTACCAGCCTGAGTTGTATCCCACCCGGATTCGCGCCCGCGCGGTCGGGTTCGTGTATTCGTGGAGCCGGCTGGCGGCAGCCTTCGCCGGCCTCGCGATCGGCGTTCTGCTCGCCCGGTACGGCGTGCCGGGAGTGGCGGTGTTCATCGGGATCGCGATGCTGGTGGGCATCGCGATGATCGCGCTCGGCCCCTCGACCAGGGGGCTCGCGCTCGAACAGATCAACCACTGAGCGAAGTTTCGCCGGCCGGCTGATTGGCGGGCCGGCGAAATTGGGCTAGGCCAGCCCGCATGAGCCGAACTGCAAGCATCACGCGCACCACATCCGAAACCTCGATCGAGCTGATGCTCGACCTCGATGGCGCCGGCAACACCGACATCGCCACCGGAATCGGGTTCTTCGATCACATGCTGACCGCACTCGGCCGGCACGCCATGCTGGACCTGATCGTCCGCGCCGAGGGCGACCTGCATATCGATGCCCATCATACTGTCGAGGATGTCGGCATCGTGCTCGGCCAGGCGATCCGCGAGGCGCTGGGCGACAAGCGCGGCGTCACCCGCTTCGGCTTCGCCGCGACTCCGATGGACGAAGCGCTGTGCGAGGCCGCGATCGACCTTTCCGGCCGCGGCTTCCTGGTGTTCGACGTGCCGTTCGAGCGGCAGACGATCGGCGACATGGACACCCAGCTCGTGCAGGAATTCTTCCAGGCGCTGACCGCCAATGGCGGCTTCGCGCTGCACCTGACCCGCCGCGCCGGGCACAACGCGCATCACGTGGCCGAGGCCGCGTTCAAGGCCGCGGCGCGGGCGCTGCGGATGGCGGTCGAGCCCGATCCGCGTGCCGCCGGCGCGATTCCCTCGACCAAGGGGGTGCTGTGAGGATTGCGGTCATCGATTACGGCAGCGGCAATCTCGCCTCGGCGGCGCGCGGGCTCGAACTCGCCGCCTCCCGGCTCGGGCTCGATGCGACCGTCTCGATCACCGACGATGCCGGGATCGTCGGTGACGCCGACCGCATCGTGCTGCCCGGTCAGGGCGCCTTCGCCGATTGCGCGCACGGGCTCGCCGCCCGCCCCGGCCTTGCCGCCGCAATGCATCGCCGGGTCGAGGCCGGAGCGCCGTTCCTTGGTATCTGCGTCGGTATGCAGCTGATGGCCGAACGCGGGCTCGAACACGAAACCACGCCCGGCTTCGGCTGGATTCGCGGCGATATCGCGCCGATTCGCGCCGATGGCCTGCGCCTGCCGCATATGGGCTGGAACGAGCTGGCCTTCACCCCGGGCGCGCATCCGCTGCTCGAGGGGCTGACGCCGGGCGACCATGCCTATTTCGTGCATTCCTACGCCCTGCGCACGGACGACCGCAGCACGGTGATCGCCACCACCTCGTACGGTGAAGAGATCGTGGCAATGGTTGCAACCGGGAACCGGGCGGGTACACAATTCCACGTTGAGAAAAGCCAGGAGGTCGGCCTGACCATTCTGGGGAATTTCCTGCGCTGGATGCCATGATGACCTGTTCCGATCTTTGCGACCTGCCGCCACCATCGAGCATGCAGGTGGACCGCCTGACATCGCTCGCCGATGACGACATGCAGACGCTGTGCGAGGCGGCCGATGCGGCGATCATCGATGGCGGCGGGTTCGGCTGGCTGCGCCCGCCGGGGCGCGCGGCACTCGAACAGTATTTCCGCGGCGTCGTGATGGTGCCGGAGCGGGAGCTGTTCGTCGGCCGGATGGATGGCGTGATCTATGGCGCAGCCCAACTCGTCCGCCCGCCCCGCAACAACGAGGCGCAGGCTTTCGGCGCGACGCTCGCGCATAATTTCGTCGCCCCCTACGCACGCGGCCATGGCCTCGCCCGGCTGATCGTCCAGCGGGTAGAAGACCGCGCGCGCGCGCTCGGCTATCAGGTGCTCAACCTCGATGTCCGCGAGACCCAGACCGCCGCCATCGCGCTCTACGAGACGGTTGGCTTCATCCGCTGGGGCACCCATCCGGCCTATGCCCGCACCGATGGGCAGACGATCGGCGGTCATTTCTACTACAAGATGTTGCAGGCGTCCTGACATGGCTCTGACCCTCTACCCGGCGATCGACCTCAAGGATGGCGCCTGCGTGCGGCTGCGCCGCGGCGAGATGGACGAGGCGACGATCTATGCCGAGGACCCGGCCGCCCAGGCCCGCGCCTTCGAGGCCGCCGGATTTGCCGCGTTGCACGTTGTCGACCTGAACGGGGCCTTTGCCGGGCGGCCGGTGAATGGCGCGGCGGTGCGCGCGATCCTCGCCGCGGTGGCGATGCCGGTGCAGCTTGGCGGCGGCATCCGCGACATGGCGGGCATCGCCGCCTGGATCGAGCTTGGCATCTCGCGCGTCATTCTCGGCAGCGCCGCGGTGAAGAACCCTGGCCTAGTGCGCGAGGCGGCCGCCGCCTTTCCGGGGCGGATCGTCGTCGGCATCGACGCGCGGGACGGCATGGTCGCCACCGAGGGTTGGGCCGAGACATCGTCGCTACCGGCGACCGAGATGGCGATGCGGCTGCAGGATGCCGGCATCGCCGCGATCATCCATACCGATATCGCGCGCGACGGCATGCTGCAGGGCCTCAATCTCGATGCCACCGAAGCCCTCGCCGCCACCATCACCATCCCGGTGATCGCCTCGGGCGGTGTAGCCGGCATCGAGGATATCCGTAACCTGCGCGCCGCCGCCGGCCGCACGCCGAACCTTGCCGGCACGATCATCGGCCGCGCCCTCTACGATGGCCGGATCAATCCGCAGGCGGCGCTGGCGGAGGCCGCTTCATGCTGAAGCTGCGCGTCATTCCCTGCCTCGACGTGAAGGACGGGCGCGTGGTGAAGGGGGTGAACTTCGTCTCGCTGCGCGATGCCGGCGATCCGGTGGAGCAGGCCGTGGTCTATGACCGCGCGGGCGCCGACGAACTCACCTTTCTCGACATCACCGCGAGCCACGAGAACCGCGACACGATCATCGACGTGGTCGGCCGCACCGCAGCCAAAGTGTTCCTGCCGCTGACCGTCGGCGGCGGCATCCGCACGACGGATGACATGCGCCGCCTGCTGCTGGCTGGTGCGGACAAGTGCAGCATCAACTCCGCCGCCATATCCCGGCCTGACTTCATCAACGAGGCGGCGCGGAAATTCGGCAGCCAGTGCGTCGTCGTCGCGGTCGATGCGCGGCGCGGCGGCGATGGCTGGGAAGTATTCACCCATGGCGGGCGGCGCGGCACCGGGATCGACGCGGTCGGCTGGTGCGCCGAGATGGCGGCGCGCGGCGCCGGCGAGATCCTGCTTACCTCGATGGACCGCGACGGCACCGGCCTCGGCTTCGATCTCGACCTGCTGCGCGCCGTGACCACGCGGGTGAACATCCCCGTGATCGCCTCGGGCGGCGTCGGCACGCTCGCGCATTTCGTCGAGGGTGCCGCGGCGGGCGCGACCGGCCTGCTTGCTGCCAGTGTGTTCCATTTTGGCCAGTTCACCATCGCCGAGGTGAAGGCCGCTCTTGCCGCCGCCGGCCTGCCGGTTCGCCCGGTCGGCCCGCGCTAGAGGTTCCCCATGCCCAAGAAACCCGTGAAATCCACCCTGCCGGATACCAAGGCGAAGAAGGCGGGCAGCAAGACCGCCGCCAAACCGAAAGCCAAGCCCAAGGCTCGCGCGGCGGCGACCCATCCGCCGGTTCCGCCACTGAACCCGGCAGCCCCCAACGCCCAGGTTCTCGACCGGCTGTGGTCGACCATCCTTGCCCGCAAGTCGGCCGATCCGCTGGTCAGCCATTCGGCGCGGCTGCTGTCGCGCGGGATCAACAAGGTGGCGCAGAAATTCGGCGAGGAAGCGGTCGAGTGCCTGATCGAGGCCATCTCCGGCAATCGTGAGGCGCTGATCGCCGAGAGCGCGGACGTGCTGTATCACCTGCTGGTGATGTGGGTGGCGGCCGGGCTGCGGCCGGAGGATGTATGGCTGGAACTCCAGCGCCGGGAAGGGATATCCGGGATCGCCGAAAAAGCGTCCCGCCCGATGCTGCTGTCGATCGCGGAAACGAGGAAAATTCCATGAAACCAGGTGTGAGCGGCAAGCCGCCCTATGACGAGCAGAACGTCTTCGCCAAAATCCTGCGCGGCGAAATCCCCTGCCGGAAAGTGTTCGAAACCGAATTCGCCCTCGCCTTTCACGACATCAACCCGCAGGCGCCGCAGCATGTGCTGGTGATCCCGAAGGGGAAATACGTCTCCTTCGCCGATTTCTCGGCCACCGCCAGCGACGCCGAGATCGCCGGTTTCGTGCGCGCGGTGGGCGAGGTGGCGCGGCAGATCGGCGCGGAAGAGACCGGCTATCGGCTGCTCGCAAATATGGGGCCGGACAGCCACCAGGAAGTGCCGCATCTGCACGTTCATGTCTTTGCCGGCCATCCGCTGGGGCCGATGCTCGTCCGCTGAGCCGATGCTGATCGCGGCGGACCGCCTGTTCCGCGACGGGGCGATCACCGGCCCCGGCGCGGTCGTTGTCGAGGGCGGGCGGATCGCCGCGGTGCTTGACTACGATCCCGCGAACCCGGATTTGCGGCTTGAGGGCGGCGTCCTCGCCCCCGGCCTGATCGATCTGCACAATAACGGCGCCTTCGGCGTCGATTGCGCCGAGGCGGACACCGAGGGATTCCGCCATCTCTGCCGGAACCTCGCCGCGCGGGGCGTCACCAGCTTCGCGCCCACGGTCATCACCGCGCCTTTCGCCGCCCTGCACGGCGCGGCGCGGCGCCTGCGCGCGGCGATGCCGGCGATGGCGGGCGAACCGGCCGCGCGTATGCTTGGCCTGCATCTCGAAGGCCCGTTCCTCGCACCGAACCGGCGCGGCGCCCACCGCGCGGACTGGCTGCGGGAGCCGACCGGCGCGGCGCTGGACGAGCTTCTGGCCGACCCCGATCTTGCCGCCACGCTGAAGCTCGTCACCCTCGCGCCGGAGCGGCCGGGCGGGCTTGCGGCGGTGCGGCGGCTGACGGGCGCGGGGGTGGCGGTGGCACTGGGCCACAGCGATGCCGATGCGGCAGCCGCGCAAGCCGCGATCGAGGCCGGCGCCCGCCTGGTGACGCATGTGTTCACTGCGATGCGGCCGTTTCATCATCGCGATCCGGGGCTGATCGGCGTCGCCCTCGCCGATGCGCGGGTGCATGCGTGTTTCATCGCCGACGGCGTGCATGCGGATGCGCTGGCGTTGCGCTTCGGCTTCGCCGCCGCCGGGGCGCGGGCGGTGGCGGTGACCGACTCGGTCAGCCTCGCCGGCCTGCCCGAGGGCTGCATGGCACGCTTCGGCGGCGATTCCGCGCAGGCGCGGGACGGCGCCGCGCGGCGACCGGACGGGTCGCTCACCGGTGCGACGATCACGCTCGATGAAGGGCTGCGCCGCCTGATCGGTGCCGGCATCGCACCCGCTGCCGCGCTGTCTGCGGCGACCGAAGCCCCCGCCGCAGCCCTCGGCCTGGCAGATCGGGGGCGGCTCGCCGCCGGGTGCCTGGCCGATCTCATCTGGTTCGACGATGGATTCGAGATCCGCAATGCCTGGATCGGCGGCGCGGCGCTGCATCCCCTGCCCGCCCCGGCGCGCCAGGCCCCCGCCATGCCGGCGACGGAGACGATCCGCCGCGATCTCGACGAACTCGACCGGGCGGCCACCGGCACGATCATGGGCGCGTTGCTGGATCAGGAACAGGGAGCGGCGGCGGCGGTGAAGCGAGCCATTCCGTCGCTCGCCCGGCTGGCGGAGGAGGTGGCGGCGCGGCTCGAAGCCGGCGGGCGGCTGTTCTATGCCGGTGCTGGAACCTCCGGCCGCCTCGCGGTGCTCGATGCGGTGGAATGCGGCCCGACCTTCTCGCTGCCGGACGGGGTGATCATTCCCCTGATCGCCGGTGGCCGCGCGGCGGTGACCGGCGCGGTCGAGGGCGCCGAAGACGATGAGCATGCCGCTGCCGCCCTGCTCGATGAGCACAAGGCGGGCCCGGCGGATGGTCTCGTCGGCATCGCCGCCTCCGGGCGCACGCCGTTCACCCTCGGCGCGCTGCGCGCCGCCGCCGCGCGCGGCCTGCTGACCGGGGCGATCGTCAATGCCGATGGCCCGCTCGCCACCGCCGCCGACATCGCGGTGGTGATCGCGACGGGTGCTGAGGTGCTCGCCGGCTCGACCCGGCTTTCGGCCGGCACCAGCCAGAAACTGGCGCTCAACGCGCTCTCCACCACGGTGATGATGCGCCTCGGCAAGACGTTCGGCCCCTATATGGTCGATCTCCGCGCCACCAATGCGAAGCTGCGCGCCCGCGCCATCCGCATCGTCCGCGCGATTGCCGGCGCGTCCGAGGCCGATGCCAAAGATGCCCTTGAAACAAGCGGTTACGAAGTAAAAACGGCGATCGTCATGCTGGTGTTGCGAATCGGCACGACCGAGGCGCGCCTGCGGCTTGGCGCGGCGGGCGGGCGATTGCGCGCCGCCCTGGAAAGGGCATAGTCCCTCCCGCACCGGCCAGCTCCCGGCCGGAAAATGGAGGAACTCATGAGCCAGACGGCAGAGCAAGGCTTCGAAAGCGTCTTCACGCTCGAAGCCACCCAGTTGAAATACGGAATCGGCGCGGCTGACGAGCTCGGCTGGGAGGCGAAGCGCCTTGGCCTTCGCCATGTCATCCTGGTTGCCGACCCGATGCTGCACCAGTTCGGCTTGATCGAGCAGATCGAGGGAATCCTCGCCGCATCCGGCATCACCTTCGACCGGTTCGAGGATATCCATGTCGAGCCGACGATTGACAGTTTCGCCCGCGGCGCGGCCTTCGCGGAGGCGCATCCCTGCGACGGGTTCATCGCCTTGGGCGGCGGCTCGACGATCGATACCGCGAAAGTCGCCAACCTGATCAGCACCCATGGCGGGGCGGTGATCGACTATGTCAACCCGCCGATCGGCGGCGGCAAGAAGCCGCCCGGACCGCTGCGGCCGCTGATCGCGCTACCCACCACATCCGGCTCGGGATCGGAGGCGACCACCGTCGCCGTGCTCGATATCCCCGAACTGAAGGTCAAGAGCGGCATCTCGCATCGCTACATGCGGCCGACCCTCGCCATGGTCGATCCCGCCCTCGCCCGCACCACGCCGGCGGGCGTGACGGCCTCTGCCGGGCTCGACGTGATCTGCCACGCAGTCGAGAGCTATATCTCGAAACCGTTCAACCAGCGGCCGAAACCGGCCTCGCCGGACGATCGGCCGCCCTATCAGGGCTCGAACCCGGTGGCCGATATCTGGTCGCTCCAGGCGATCGAGTTCGGCGGGAAATATCTCGCCCGCGCCGTGGCCGATGGCGAGGATTACGAGGCGCGCGGGACGATGATGCTCGGCGCGACGATGGCCGGCATCGGCTTCGGCACCGCCGGCGTGCACATTCCCCATGCCTGCGCCTATCCGATCGCCGGGCTGAAGCACGTCTATCACGCGCCCGGCTATTCGCGGAACCACGCCTTCGTGCCGCACGGGTTTTCGGTGATCGTCACGTCGCCGGCGGCATTCCGCTACACCTATGACGCGGCACCCGAGAAACATATCCGCGCCGCCAGCCTGCTGCGCGGCCACGATATCGAGACCCCCGGCCCGGACTCGCTGCCGGCGGCACTGATCGACCTGATGAAGGCCGTCGGCGCCCCGTCGGGCATCGCCGAACTCGGCTACACCGAGGCGGATATTCCCGCGATCATCGACGGCGCGCTGAAACAGCAGCGCCTGCTCGCCGGATCGCCCAAGCCGGTGGATGCCGGCATTCTGGAGACCATACTCCGCCAGTCGATGCGCAATTGGTAAAACCTCAATAACACAAGGGTAAGGAAAATGTCAGACATCAGGCTCTACATGTTCAGCTGCGGCACGCTCAAGACCGTGACCGCCTCGATCAAGATGAACCAGGGCAACGATCCCTACGAAATCCCGGTGCCGTGGTTCCTCATCACGCATCCGAAAGGCAATATCGTGATCGATGGCGGCAATGCCGCCGAGGTCGCCGAGGACATGCGGGCGCATTGGGGCGCGGTCTGCGATGTCTACCTCCCGGTGATGACGCGCGAGGAAGCCTGCCTGCCGCAGTTGCAGAAGCTCGGCATCGATCCGGCCAGCGTGCGCTACGTGCTGCAATCGCATCTGCATCTCGACCATACCGGGGCGATCGGCCGGTTTCCGAACGCGACCCATCTCGTGCAGCGGGCGGAATACGAATATGCCTACACGCCGGACTGGTTCGCCGCCGGCGGCTATATCCGCAAGGATTTCGACAGGCCGGGCCTGAAATGGCAGTTCCTCAACGGCGCCGCCGATGATTTCTACGATCTCTACGGCGATGGAGTGATCCGCACCGTCTTCACCCCGGCCACGCGCCCGGGCATCAATCGTTCCTCGTCACGCTGCCGAAGGCGGGCCCGATGCTGCTGACGGTGGATGCCGCCTATACGACCGATCACTGGGATGAGAAGGCGCTGCCGGGCTTCCTTGCCAGCACGGTGGATACCGTGCGCTCGGTGCAGAAGCTGCGCACGCTCGCCGAGAAGACCGGTGCGACGGTGGTGACTGGCCATGATCCGATCGCCTGGCCGAGCTTCAAACACGCGCCTGGCTATTACGACTGAGCCTCGCCCTTCGCGGCAAAGACGAACCCGCCCGGAGACGATCCGGGCGGGTTTTTTGTCGGTCGGAGATGACGCGCGATCAGAACTGCACGCCGCGGGTCAGCGCGCCGTCGACCACGAGATTGGTGCGGTGACGAAGCTTGCCGCCGGGCTGGCGAGGAACACCACGCCGCGCGCCACCTCGTCAGGCCGGCCCATCCGCCCGGTCGGGTTGAGGGCGAGCGCTTCCTTGTACAGCGCCGGATTGCCGTGCTCGATCTTTTCCCACACCCCGCCGGGGAAATAGGTATTGCCCGGCGAGAGCGCGTTGACGCGGATGCCCTTGCCGGCGAGCTGGAACGACAGACCCTTGGCGTAATGGATCAGCGCCGCCTTGAACACGCCATAAGGGCCGGCGGCGAAATCCACCTCGCGGCCCGAGACCGAGGAGATCACCACGATCGAGGCGGCATCGGATTTTTCGAGGAACGGCATCGCCGCGTTCACCGCGGTCACCGTG